>CAYSJG010000034.1:6097-13548 GCA_964431295.1 uncultured Sangeribacter sp.
AAACAGACAATACACCGCACACATAGTAAGCAGATATTTGCAATATACCGGATAACCGAGGGCGCGTATGGAGGGTTGTATCACCTTGGTCTTGTCATCACGGGGCACGTAAGCGAAGAATATCGGCTTGCGAAGCACGGCAAGCAGCGTGCACGCCAGCGAATTGACTCCGAGCGTATCTGAAAATATATCTACAAGAAAACCGGCGATAAAACTGAAAACAATAACCCAATTGACAGACATATTCATCGGCAACGACACGAAGAAATAGATGAATATAAATGCAACGGCCACCGAAAACAGTACTATGTGATTGCAGATGAGCACCTGCACCAATATCAGGAGTATGAACAGTATGATATATGAAAACACGCTCTTTTCCATTGTCTCTGCTTGGTCATTATTCTATTGCTCAAATATTGACTGCCTCATCGGGATGCTATTTATATATAAGAGATCAGTCTTCCACCTTGATGTCGAAATTCTGAAGAGAGTCGAGCTCATTCTTATAAATATCCTTGATGACACGCACAGTGGAGAGAGCATTGAAGTCAGAGGCGAGAGCCACTTTAAGCACAAAGAAATTATCATCTTTCGCTCTCACACGCCCCATCACAGTACCCACATTAAGATCCGCGGGGAATGTAGTCGAATATCCGCTGGTCACTACAGTATCGCCGATATGATAGACAGCATGACGCGGCACATCCTCCATGTAGGCTATTGAGGGATCATGACCTTTCCAACTCAGCGTACCCACATACGGACTGTCCTTGAGTTTTACGCTGAAATGCTGCGAGTCGTTGACCACTGAAATCACACGGGCAGTCTTGCTGCCGGCCACATTCACAATACCGACTATACCGCTCTGGTCCACAACACCCATGCCCGGACGGACACCATCTTCCATTCCTCTGTTGATTGTAAAGTAATTACGCGGATGACGGGTGGAATTGTTGATGACAGAGGCGAGCACATATCCATAGCGCGACCGAGGAGGCACGACAAATGCCGAGTCTCCGACCGCGGCCTGATATTCTGCAAGCTCGCTTTTAAGATTCAGAATCTCATTTTCGAGAGCTGCATTACTCTGCTGCAGACGCTCATTGATATCACGCAGATGGAAATATCCGGTCACATTGGACCATGTCCGATATACACCTCCGGTCACAGCATTAGCACTTGTAAGCAATACCGAGCCGTGATAAGCGTCACGCTGCGCCAAAAGGATACAGCTGAGCAACAGGAAGAATGCAAACACAAATCCTGTGCTGTAACGTAATATGAAATTAATCAGATTCCGCACTCCGGAGACAGCCTTATATCATTTCAACAGAGGACTCCCGCAGGAGAGTCCTCATGTCATTACTATTTTATCAGGAACGAGAATCGGTGGGTGTTTTTAAGAGCCACACCTGTACCTTTGGCTACTGCGTGCAGCGGATCCTCAGCGATCTTGAATTCTATCTTGAAGCGGTCGGTGAATCTCTTGGCGAGGCCGCGCATCAGAGCTCCGCCTCCGGCAAGATATATGCCATTGCGCACTATATCGGCAAAGAGCTCGGGGGGAGTCTGCTCCAAAGCATCAAGTATGGCAGCCTCCATCTTGGATATAGTCTTGTCGATACAATGGGAAATCTCCTCATAAGTCACGGGCACCTCCATGGGAAGAGAGGTCATCCTGTTGGGACCGGTCACGATAAACGGCTCGGGAGCCTCGTCAGGCTCGAGAACAGGGAGGGCACTTCCGACGTTGATTTTGATTTTCTCGGCCATTGTGGTGCCCACTTTCAGATTGTGTACCCGTCCCATGTGCTCCTGAATGTCTGCTGTCAGCACATTGCCGGCCACACGGATAGATTTATTGGAGACAATACCTCCGAGCGATATGACTGCGATCTCGGTGGACCCGCCGCCTATATCCACAATCATGTTGCCTTCAGGCGCCTCTACATCCAGACCGATACCGAGAGCTGCGGCCATCGGCTCATATATCATATATACATCGCGACCGCCGGCATGTTCGGAGCTGTCACGCACTGCACGGATCTCCACCTCGGTGGAGCCGGACGGGATGCAGACCACCATGCGGAGAGAGGGTGAAAACCAGCGTCTCTTCGAGCTCACCATCTTGACCATGCCGCGTATCATTTGCTCTGCAGCATCGAAGTCAGCTATCACACCGTCACGCAGAGGACGAATCGTGCGGATACCCGGAGATTCCTTACCCTCCATCTGGTGAGCTGTTGTACCTACGGCCAATACCTTGTCCGTCTTGATGTCGACAGCCACAACCGACGGCTCGTCGACTACTATTTTATCATTATGAATTATGATGGAATTGGCGGTACCCAGATCCATCGCTATTTCCTGAGTGAATGAAAAAATACCCATTATTTTGAATTATTGAGGGTTATGACATCTTCGACGCTGACTTGCGACATTATCGCCCGGATGTCAGTGATTCAGAATGCAAAGTTAATAAAAAAGGACGCATTATGTCACCACATCTATCAAAAAATATTGCTGATATTTAGATTTTTTGTCAAAACAAAAATCAGAGCGGCCACACTCTGAAGTGCAGCCGCTCATATTCGGGACTCTTTCTTTATACCTTATCCCTTAAAATTTCGATTCTAAGGGGTAAAACACTACCTTACTTAAAGAATGTGTCGAGCGCGTAGTTGATATTGTCAATGATATAATTGAGCTCGCTGTCGGGCTGCTGCATACCGGCAGCCTGCTCAGCGATAGTCTTGGCGGGCTCGAAATATTCAGCCTTGAGCTGCATACGACCTGCACGGTCCGCCATATCGAGAGCATTATATTTCTCCGCACCTACACGATACACCTTATTTGCCGCAGCTTTCAATGTCTCGTAATCGACACCGGGCAGCGATGCTGCCTTCTTGTAGTCGGCCACGGAAGCATCCTCATTGTCGGCACGACCGTTGATAAATCCGCGGAGACCGTAAAGTGCGGCATTGTCGGGATTAGATGCGATCAGGTCGCTGACCAAAGTAAGAGCCTCGGCTGTCTTGCCGTCCTGCACCATGGAATTGACCATATTATTGAGGAAGATAGGCTGCTCGAGTCCGAATTTATCATTGCCGTCCTTGGCGACAGCCATGATTCGGTCCTTGGCTACTTCGGCCATAGTAGAGTCGCGCTGCGCGAGAGCCTGCCAGCAAGCTATCTCATAGATATAGGCATTGATGTCGTCATATCCCATACGGCGCGCATCACGGAAAGCATCGGCACTCTTCACCGGTTCATTGCCGCTGTAGGCAGCGAGAGCCGCGTTGAAATATGCCTGACCGCGATTGGCATTGTCAGTCTGGGGAGCCTTGTCACCGAGAAATGCCATCTCGGGCATCTGAGCGTAGATGAGGAAAGCATTGTAAGCCTCGGGATAGAATTTCTTCAGCTCGTAGAAGTTGGCGCCGGCGGTGAAGAAATCGTTGTTGTGACCTACTATCTTACCGACGATATCCTTGGAATATTTCGGTTTTACCTTACCTTTCTCATCAGGCACAGAGTCCAGGGGAAGCGCAGCTACGAAATATTGAAAACCGTTAAGCAGCTGGTTGCCCATATCCTCAGGATTTACAGAACCCGGAGCGATCGCGTTCTGCTGGAAGCCTTTGTCAAAAGCGTCAAACTCAATCTTGCCGGCGATATAGTATGTCTGAGCATGATTGGAGGTCTCGGGATTCGAGAGAGCCTGCTGGATCAGCGTACGGGCATCGCCGATTTTGTCAAGCTTTCCACTCAACGCTTTTGCCTGATCTACGGCTGTCTTCTGCGCGGATGCGGAGCATACAGCTGCCAGACATAGCGCGAATGCAGTGATTTTTCTCATAACTGTTATTCTTTAGGGTTATACTGATAATTATTCATTATTTTCATCATCATCGAGATCCTCTTCGGTAATCTCCTCCGGATCGCTGTCAACCTTGCAGACCGAAGCAATCCGGTCACCGCGCTTGGCGAGGTCGATAAGCTTCACACCCTGCGTGGCGCGGCCCATTACGCGGACATCCGCTACTTTTAAACGCAGAGTGATGCCACTTTGATTGATGATGACGAGATCATTGCCGTCATCAACGCTCATAATTGCCAGCAGCAAACCTGTCTTATCGGTGATCTGAAGAGTCTTGACACCTTTCGCGCCGCGGTTGGTGATGCGATAATCGTTGATGTCCGACCGCTTGCCGTAGCCGTTTTCTGAGACTACCATGATAGTCTTGTCAGAATTCTCCTTCATGGTGACCATGCCTACGACTTCGTCATTCTCATCATCGAGCGTCATGCCGCGCACACCGGTAGAGACTCTGCCCATTTCCCTGACTTTAGCCTCATCGAAGCGGATGGCACGGCCATTGCGGTTGGCCATTACAATCTGAGAATTTCCATCGGTCAGAGCCACCTGGAGGAGCTGGTCGTCCTCGCGGATGATAATGGCATTGACGCCATTGGCGCGCGGACGGGAATATGCTTCGAGCGAAGTCTTCTTGATGACACCTTTTTTGGTACAGAAGACAAGATTGTGATTCTTGCAGTATTCCGCATCGTTAAGGTGCTTAATGCGGATAAATGCATTGACGGCATCATCGGCATCGATATTGAGCAGATTCTGTATCGCCCTTCCCTTGGAAGTCTTGCCGGCCTCCGGTATCTCGTATACCTTGAGCCAATAGCAGCGTCCCTTGCGTGTGAAGAAGAGCATATAGTTGTGGTTGGTGGCCGGGTAGATATACTCGATGAAATCCTCCTGACGCTTGTCGGAGCCTTTCGAGCCTACGCCTCCGCGGTTTTGCGCGCGGAATTCGGAGAGGGGAGTGCGCTTGATATATCCGAGGTGAGAGATGGTGATAATCATCTCGTCGTCGGCATAGAAGTCCTCGTCGTTGAATTCTCCGGCAGCCATTTTTATTTCCGTACGGCGCTCGTCGCCGTATTTGTCGCGTATCTCTATGAGCTCATCCTTCATCACCTGCTTGCAGACTTCCGGATTCTCGAGGATGTCATTAAGATGCTGGATGAGCTTCATCAGTTCATCGTACTCAGCGCGCAATTTCTCCATCTCCAGTCCGGTGAGCTGTCGAAGTCGCATCTCCACGATGGCTCGTGTCTGTATCTCATCAAGCTCAAACCGCTCGGAGAGTCTGCGACGGGCCTCCTCCGTGGTCTGCGAAGAGCGGATAATCGCGATTACCTCATCGATATTGTCGCAGGCGATCATCAGTCCGCGCAGTATGTGTGCACGCTCCTCGGCTTTCTTGAGCTCATAACGGGTGCGTCGTATTACCACCTCGTGACGATGCTCTACGAAGCTGCCTATGAGCTGACGGAGATTCAGAGTATGCGGACGCCCGTTGACGAGAGCCACATTGTTGACGCTGAATGAAGTCTGCAGCTGTGTGAGTTTGTAAAGCTTATTGAGCACAACGGAGGCATTTGCATCCCTCTTGATGTCGATGGCGATGTGCATCTTGCCGCGCGCGGAGGTATCTGTGATGTCGGCTATGCCGTCTATCTTCTTCTCCTCCACGAGGTCCGCGATGCTCTTCACAAGCTCGTTTTTTATTACTCCATAAGGTATCTCGGAGATGATAATCTGGTCATGATTGGCATCGGACTCTATCTCGCAGCGCGCACGCACCACGATACGTCCGCGTCCTGTCTCGTACGCTTCACGTACTCCCTGGAGGCCGAGTATCACACCCCCTGTCGGGAAGTCCGGAGCCTTTACATATTCCATGAGACCGGCCACGTCGATATCAGGATTGTCTATATAGGCAAGAGAAGCATTGAGGCTTTCCGTAAGATTGTGAGGCGGCATATTGGTGGCCATACCTACAGCAATGCCGCTGGCACCGTTGACCAGAAGGTTGGGTATACGCGTAGGGAGCACGGACGGCTCCGAGAGAGTATTGTCGAAATTGGGCACGAAGTCCACCGTATCCTTATCGAGGTCGGTAAGCATCTCCTCACCCATCTTGGCAAGCTTCACCTCAGTGTAACGCATAGCGGCGGGGGAGTCACCGTCGATGCTGCCGAAGTTGCCCTGACCGAACACCAGAGGATAGCGAAGCGACCAGTCCTGGGCCATACGCACCATTGTGAGATAGATGGATGAGTCACCGTGGGGGTGGTATTTACCCATGACTTCACCTACCACACGCGCAGACTTCTTTGTGTCGCCCGAGAAGAAATTGTTAAGCTCGTTCATGCCGAAAAGCACTCGGCGGTGTACAGGCTTGAAACCGTCTCTGACATCCGGGAGCGCGCGCGAAACTATCACCGACATCGAATAGTCGATGTAAGCACTCTTCATTTCCGACTCAATATTTATCGGAATAATCTTATCGTCTCCTTGCATTGTTCTATATTGTAGCATGCAAAAAACCGAGCGGGCATAACTTTGGCCACACATCGCTTTTTCTTATCTACAAAATTACGAAATTTTGACGACATGACAAAATCACCATCAAAAATCGCCGTACATAGACACAATTAATGCGCTATAAAATTATTATAACGCGATATGAAATTTCAGGTCTACCACAAATTGGCCGTTTTTTACTTTGGCACGCTATTTGTTACAACTTAAGGTAGTATGAATAATGATTTCTCTAAACAATTTCTCCCCATATTGGAGAAGGCAGGCAAAATAGCCGCTGACAACGGCGCCGATGTCATCAGGACAGAATTTCTGACACTCGCGGCGCTCACGGACACCGACGGCTACGCCAATAAAATACTCAGACAGCTCCATGTCCCCGTCGATGCAATTGTCGACGAGCTCATAGAGTATGTAACCACACATCCCACCGATGAAGAGACCACCACTCTTTTCGAGCAGAAATTCCGTATCACACTCTCATCCATTCGTCATCTGCAACTCGCTATCGCCGAAGCACGCAAGATGAATGTCTCGGTGATAGCCGGAGAGCATATACTGCTCGCACTTATGCACGATGCAAAAAACATGGACTCTGAAATTCTGGGACGCATCAAGAAGGAATATCTCAATTTTGACATATCCATACAGAATATAACTCCTGATGCCGACAAGCGTACATCATCGCCCAAAAGCGAGGGTGAAGACCTCTTTGCCGGTGATGACGAGCCCGACAGCAGAGAGTCAACTTCGCGTCCACAAGGCTCCCGCTCCTCAAAATCGAAGAGCGACACACCGGCTCTTGACAAGTTTGGCTATGACCTCACCAAGGCCGCCGCAGAGGGGAGGCTCGACCCAGTGGTCGGCAGAGAAAACGAGATCGAACGTCTCGCGCAGATACTCTCTCGCCGCAAGAAGAACAATCCTGTGCTTATCGGCGAACCGGGTGTCGGTAAGTCTGCGATAGTAGAGGGGCTTGCACTGAGAATCACCCAGCGAAAGGTGTCGCGAATACTCTTCAACAAGAGAGTTGTCGGACTTGACA
>CAYSJG010000035.1:0-13474 GCA_964431295.1 uncultured Sangeribacter sp.
ACCAAGGGTCATATCGAGAGCCGTAAGGCTTTCGCAGTAGACTGCACTATCGACGAGGCTAAAAACACTCAGCTCGAGCACCCCTTCAAAGGCAACGTTGACCTCGACAAACTCGACAAATGTCTCGCTGAAAACGCCGACAAAGTCCCCTTCATCATCGTCACCATCACCAACAACACCGCCGGCGGTCAGCCCGTAAGCATGGAGAATCTCCGCGGTGTACGCAAAATAGCCGACAAGTACAACAAGCGCGTGATCTTCGACTCTGCACGCTTCGCCGAGAATGCTTACTTCATCAAGATGCGCGAGCCTGAATTCAAGGACGCCACCATCAAGGAAATCTGCCGCGAAATGTTCTCACTCGCTGACGGCATGACCATGTCATCCAAAAAGGACGGTCTCGTAAATATGGGCGGATTCATCGCTACACGCTGGGAAGACTGGTACGAAGGTGCCAAGAAGTACTGCATCCCCTTCGAGGGCTTCCTTACTTATGGCGGTATGAACGGCCGTGACATGGCGGCTCTGGCTGTAGGTCTTGACGAGAACACTGAGTTCGATATGCTCGAGACTCGTATCAAGCAGGTGGAATACCTCGCCAAGAAACTTGACGAATACGGTATCCCCTACCAGCGTCCCGTAGGCGGTCACGCTCTCTTCATCGATGCTGACAAGGTGCTCACCAACGTCCCCAAAGAGGAGTTTCCCGCTCAGATGCTCACCATCCTCCTCTACCTTGAGGCCGGTGTACGTGGCTGCGAAATCGGATACATCCTCGCTGACCGTGATCCTGTGACCCGTGAAAACCGCTTCGGTGGCAACGACTTCCTCCGTCTCTGCATCTGCCGCCGCACATACACCAACAACCACATGGACGTAATCGCCGCAGCTCTAAAGAATGTATATGACCGCCGCGATGAAATCAAGCATGGCGTAAGAATCACATGGGAGACCGAGCTCATGCGTCACTTCACAGTGCAGCTCGAGCCCATCACCGACTAATAAGCTTATCACCTTATATAATAAAAGTCATCATATAATAAAAGTCATCGCCCATAAAGCGGTGACTTTTATTTTATCTTTCAGACCAGATTCCGGCAATTATATTCCCTCTGCGGCCAGATTAATGTTTTCACGCAGCGCCGGGATAATGCTTTATTTCGATACAGATGAGGATACGCTTTCCGAAGGCGGAGAGGGTGACGACGACGCAGACGGTGCGGCACCGGGATTGGCGGGATTGCCGCCACCCATATAGAATGGGTACGGTATGCCGAAATAATCGGACGGTGCCTTGTTCGCCTCCAATACACCATTGACCAGCTCGTCGCGACCGGACGCATTCTCATTGGTGTACAGACGAAACTTCGCCATCATCACGGCTATATGCTCGAATATTGTCGACTGTATCCCTTCGTATGCTATCCAAGCTGATGTATTGGTAAAGCAATATATCTGCAAAGGTATTCCCGTAGGAGTCTGAGACAGAGTGCTGACGAAGCATTGACTCTCCGCAGGATCATTGTGTTCGATATTCTGATTGGCATCAAGATACAGCTTCACATACGCACGGAAGACCCCCAGATTGGTATCCAGCGAACCATCCACAAGACCCTCACTGTTGTTGACATCTTCCTCTTTGCCGGCTTCACGCTGCCGCTTCTTTGCTGATATCCAGTCCGACATCAGCGGCACACGTCCGAACTCCTCGAGCAATTCATCGTTCACCGGCAGAACGCTGTCGCTGTCTATCATATAGCTACGCATTATGCGCCGTGTGCCGGAAATCTGCATCGGTCGGAAATTAGTAAAACTTCCCGACACCAGATTATATGGAGGCAATGTGGTCACCGTCTTGTCAAAATTGGTCACCTTGACTGCAGTCAACGACACCTCGGTCACTATGCCGTTGGCATCTGTACCCGGCACCTTGATCCAGTCACCGACATGCAGGGAGTCATTCTCCGACAATTGTATGCCTGCCACCACACCGAGTATCGAATCCTTAAACACCAGCATGAGCACGGCCGCAAACGCACCTATACCTGCCAGCAGACTCGCAGGCGACTTGTCCAGCAGGATAGCCACCACAATTATTACGGCTATCAGCCAAACTATCCCCTTTATCAGCTGCATCACGCCTTTTAGCGGTAATTTCTTATGATTCTCACGCTCATCAAGATGCACCCATAGTACCTCTACAAACCTCGTTATGGAGTCTGCAAGGATATAAATTACATATATCCAGGTAATACGCGTCATCCAGCCTGACAATGTGGCTCGGTAAGTCAAGGTAAACTGTATGAAAATCAGGAAAAGCAGCGCCGGTATCAGACGGCTGATTTTAGTAAAAAACTGCGAATGGGCCATCTTCAGATACAAATCATTGCGCCAATGCTTTGAAAGCCTGTCGACAGCTTTTACTATGATCCACTGCAATATCCATCCTACACCGAACGATATGAGAAATACCAGCGAAGCATATAATATTATGAACAATGAATTGTCGTGCTGCAGACCTAATTGCGACAATATCCAGTCAACGGCCTTCATAAGCCACTTGGCCACAGCATAATAGTTTTGCTCATCTGCGCCTAAAGTGACCGTAGGAAAGTCTTCTGTCACCGGATGCCTTACCGGTGAATGCGAAATGAACAGCAGTATATTTGATGGTGACATATCGGTTTCGATTAAGGGTTGAAGAGGAATCTTATAGTCATTCTACCCTTACAACAATTGAGGTCCTCAAATAGGTCTCTACATTATTCATCAATCATATTCCACAACCGGAATTGAATGTCATGACAATCATAATTTCCTAATACTGAATAACGGAAAAATGACTTAACATTTCTTAACACTTATTTGTCACGAATATTGCACACGTTTTAAAGCGATGTGCAGATTGTTCAAAAACATGCTGTATAACATAATTTTGAACAATCTTGCTAACTTTCAGCGCTTTGTAAGCGTGTCAGGAGACCATCGATGACATTTTTACAAAAAATAACGAAGATTCCTTGGGTTTGGCGATTAAATGTTAGTATATTTGAAAGGTGAAAAGAACAAAATGTTAGAAAATCTTAAAAAAATCCTGACTGTTCTATCCACCTGACATCAACATAAGTAGCAAAACACAGATCATTCATGGAGAAGACACTTGTCATAATAAAACCATCTGCAGTAGAACGACACTTGATAGGCAAAATCATCGAACGCATTGAAAACCGCGGACTCATCATCGCAGGATGCAAAATGATGCAACTGGACGAAAAAATTCTGCGCGAACATTATGCACACCTCGTGGACAAGCCTTTCTTCCCCTCTATTGTGGACTCCATGACTGCCTGTCCCGTCATCGTGATGTGCCTCAAAGGTGTGGAAGCTGTAAGCGTATTCCGCACAATGACCGGCGTAACCAACGGCCGCAAGGCTGAGCCCGGCACACTGAGAGGCGACTTCTGCGTAAGTGGTCAAGCCAATATAGTGCATGCTTCCGACTCTGTCGAAAATGCAAAAATTGAAGTCGCCAGATTCTTCAAGCCTGAAGAGCTATTCGACTATATGCCGGCCGACCTGAAATATATATATGGCGATGACGAGCTTAAGTAAGGATATACATTAAAATCACCGCAACAATCTCTCTTATAATATCTCTCCTGAAAAATTAGAAATGAATTGTATAGATAATATAAGGAAATTGGGCCTCATACTTCTCTGTGCAGCCGCTGCCACGACTCCGGCATTTTCACAGAACAAGAAGGCTCACTCGCCCCACTCCGCTGCTCACAAGCAACTTCTGGCTAACCAAACCTCCAACAAAGATCAGATCAGACTGGTAGAGAAATCCACTTTTATCGACCTGATAGATGACATAGAGCCTGAGCTCGACATCTACACCGAGGGATGGAACTCCCGACGGGTCAATCCGTTCAAAGAGAGTGAAGTTCCCAACACAGCGGTCATCGATGTAACAGACTACGCTATCCCTCACAACGGCAGAATCACTTCCAATTACGGTTACCGTGCTAAATTCGGACGTATGCACAAGGGCATCGACATAGGCATCAAGATGCGTGACACCATACGCGCGGCATTCGACGGCAAAGTCAGACTCACCAACTACGAGGCACGCGGATACGGCAACTACGTGATCATCCGTCATCCCAATGGTCTTGAGACTGTATACGGACACCTTACAAAACCTCTCGTCAAGGCCGATCAGGTAGTACGCGCCGGTGACCCGATAGCACTCGGTGGCAACACAGGCCGTTCCACAGGTCCACACCTCCACTTCGAGACCCGATTCATGGGCTATGCCATCAATCCCGCAGCCATATTCGATTTCGCCAACGGTGTGACACATACCGATACATATACCTTCTCCAAGAAGACTTACACACAGCCGCGTAATTACGCCCCTTCAAGAAATCTTGCCAAAGAAGAGAAAACAAACCCTTACACTTCACAGAACAGCAACCAGACATCATACGTGGTCAAAAAGGGTGACACCCTCTCCTCCATTGCTCGCTCCTACGGCATCTCGGCCACCACGCTCCGTAAGCTCAACGGCCTGAAATCAGGTGATATCATCAAGGCAGGACAAACCCTGAAACTCAAATAACGCACATCAAAGGAGTTACTGACTCAGAGCTTTGACACTCCGACTGGATATAAGACCTACTTAAGAGCGCGCTCTTAAAATTTAGGGGTCTAAAAAAATCCCCTGCAGCTTGCTCTTACATGCTGCAGGGGAAATTGTTATCTATCTATTTCAATATTTACAATTGAGCCAGACAGTTCTTCACATTGTCGAAGATACGGGCCTGCAGATCGCTCTCATTGGCCGGGTGAAACTCGCGTCCTGTGATATGCTCGTAGAGTTCGATGTAGCGCTTGCTGACCTCTTCGCAGTACTCGGGAGTCATCTCAGGCACTTTCTGGCCTGCCTTACCCATGAAGCCGTGATCCATAAGCCAGCGACGCACAAACTCTTTAGAGAGCTGACGCTGCTCCTCACCTTTCTCAAGGCGCTCCTCATAGCCTTCCGCATAGAAATAGCGAGAGGAGTCCGGTGTGTGGATCTCATCTATCAGCACCACTTTGCCGTCATGGATACCGAATTCATATTTTGTATCCACAAGGATAAGTCCGCGTTCTGCGGCCATCTTACTGCCGCGTTCGAAAAGCGCAAGCGCATATTTCTCCACCTGCTTGTAGATCTCCTCAGACACTATGCCCTGTCTGATGATCTCCTCACGAGAGATGTTCTCGTCATGACCGGCATCCGCCTTTGTGGTGGGGGTCAATATCGGTGTGGGGAATTTCTGATTCTCTTTCATCCCTTCTGGAAGGGCGACGCCACAGAGTTCACGCGCACCTGATTTGTATTCGCGCCATGCCGAACCGGCAAGATAACCACGGACAATCATTTCGATGCGCAGCGGCTGACATTTCAGACCTACCGTCACCATCGGATCCGGCACGCTGACCTTCCAGTTGGGCACGATATCTGCGGTCGCATCCAGAAAATATTCCGCGATCTGGTTGAGCACCTGTCCCTTGTAAGGTATACCCTCGGGAAGCACTACATCGAAGGCTGAGATACGGTCTGTGGCCACCATCACCATCCATCGGTCATCGATGTCATATACATCCCGCACTTTGCCGTGATACACTGATTTTTGTCCTTCAAATTTGAAGTCTGTCTCTTTTAGAGTTGCTGCCATGTGACTATTTGTTTTTCAACTGCAAAATTAATTCAAAAAAACCGTCAATGCAAAAGATAAAGCAATTACAGCAACATTTGCAAAAATTTTTATCCGCACACGCCGAAATATGATCGGAATGCACGGATATAATCCTACAGCGATGTGATCTCTTGAGCAGACAGACCTGTGATACTTATCATCTATTGGGACATTGAGCACTTTCATCCTTCTGGCGGCATCATACATAGCCTCTGCTCTACCTTCGGAAAGTCCTTCCGCACGACCTTCCGCACGACCTTCCTCACGACCTTCCGCACGACCTTCCTCAAGTCCTTTCTCAAGTCCTAAAGCATGCGCTTCCTTTGCTGCGAAATTTAGTGCCGCACGATCATTAAGCATTCTATAATATGAATTGGAATACGCCACTGCCTCATCGGCCACGAGATTGTCAAGCTGCGCAGCCTCAAAGAAATCATTGTATTCGCCGCTCGTATATGGTTCTGATTTTTTTGTCATAGTGTGCATATTTCTTATAAGATACATTATTCTTTCAATCTCAGATTTGCAATCTTTCCAAGCCTCGTGAACTTCCGGCAAAGAGAGAAACATCATTGTCACATCCTCGGAGAAGATCTCATTGGTCTCTCGCTCCTTGAAGACAAACTCACTTACTAAACGCGGAGAGACATGTTTTAGACCCTATCTCACAAAAAATGTCAAGAAGCCGGATATTGTCGCTATAAAATAGCATGATGTGAAATGCCACTCTATGGTCATTTCACATCATGCTATAATGTATGAGCGCGGTTACAATATCACATTAGCGGACGCAAAGGGGCTATGCTGAACAGCGGCGTATTTGCGGTCTCTATGTCGAAACGGTTCTGATAACCGTCATAAATGGCTTTTCGCAGCATCTCGAGACCCTTCTCCAAATTGCCGGTCTGGGCATAATAGACAGCGGCATAATAGAGATCTGCCGGGGAGGCATGATTCTTGAGCACTTTCTCAATCGTAGCATCGGCATCAAGCTTCTTCCCAATTTTTGTCTGCGCGATCCCCTTCATGGCAGCCGTCGGGAATGTATCCGTCTCCTCTGTGGCAAGTCGCATGAAATCTTTTACAGCCGCCTTGCCGTCATCGGCCACAAATTCATTGACATATCCTCTGAGCAGGAGAGCCGCCGCATTATCCGGCTCAGTCAGCAGCAATTCGTTAAGACATTTCAAAGCCTCCGCACCATTCTTTTCGGCTGTCAGCGCACGCGCTTTGGCCAGAAGAGCTTCCGGATAGCCGGGAGTCAGCGCAAGAGCCGAAGAAGCCGACATGACCGCTTGTGCCGGCTGATTTTGACCAAGCAGTATCTCTGACTTGAGAACATTCATCTCCGGTGTCGCCTGCAGAGACAGACCCTTGTTGACTGCCGCGAGCGCATCCGGCAGATGATTGAGCGCATACTGAGCCCGCGCGAGTCCCTCATATACAGCCGCCTCATTGCCACCCTCCATGCTGGTGAGCTGAGTGAACGCATCTGCAGCATCGTTGTAGTAGCCAGCACTGTTGGCTATTGTACCCTTCATATATAGCAGCGGCACACGTGTGGTCGACTTCTCTATCGCATAATTGAAAGCCGCTGCCACCGCGGGATAGTTGGACTTGCCAAGTGACACAAGAGAATTGAGAGGACGAGAAGGATCATCGGTCATCGAGACTGCTATCAGATATTTGGAAGCAGCGTTTTCAGGCTGCTCCATATCCATATATAAATCACCTACACGACAATAGGTAAGATAATTGGACGGATCTGCCGCCTCGATCTCCTTGACAAGATCTTCGGCTTCGGCCTTATTACCCATCATGACATTTGCCTTCGCCATACCGAGATAGGCCTCCTGACTGCGTGACTTCAGACGTTGCATCCCGCTGTATGCCTTATAGGCCTCTTCCGGTCTGTTGAGAAGCAGACAGACATTTCCCTTAAGATAGAGATTGGCATAGCTGTCAGGATCAAGGGCCAGCGACTCCTCCACGGCCTTCAGCGCCACCTCATAATTCTTCATCTCGACTGCTGTATTTGCAAGAAGAGTCAGTTCGCTGATACGCAAATCTTTCTCCTTATCGGGAGTAAGCTGCAGAGCCTTGGTGACATCATTGATGGCACGGTCATATTGCGAGAGACGGTAAAGCTGAGCCGCACGCTCGTAATAGGTCTGATAATCGTTGGGATTCTCCTTGAGTATCTCCTCATACCCTTCAAGCATGGCCCGCGTGATCGGGTTGATCTGCTGCGCATTTGCGCTGAACATCGCGGGCGATACCGCCAGCGCCGCAACTATCGGCAATATTATATTTCTTTTCATCATATTCAGTGACATAACTCAAGTTTTGCATCAAAACTTGAAAGCTATCAGATTAATAATTTATGCAATGATTATTAGAGCGCATTCCATAAGAGCGTGCTACTTAAAATTCACTCATATCTGCGGTGACCAAGCATATTGATGATATGTACCGCCTGAAGGCCGAAGAGGGCTGCCGTCTCAGTGCGCAGTCTCGCCTCGCAGAATGCTGTCGGCTCAAATCCGCTTTCACGCGCCGCAGTCACCTCCTCCGGAGAGAAATCCCCCTCCGGACCTATCAGTATCACTGTGTCGCGTGCGGGAAGACATATATCTGTCAGCAGCCGCCGCTCACAGTCATCGTCGCAATATCCCATCAATTTCTGTTCCTCCACTCCGCATGCGACAATAAATTGAGCAAATGGGGTAATCTCAGTCACCTCAGGCAAATAGCAATGAAGACTCTGCTTCATCGCGGACAGAGCCACCTTGCGCAGCCGCTCCACTTTCATCTCCTTGCGCTCGGAATGAGCGCAACGAAGCAGGACTATACGGTCCACACCTATCTCCACAGCCTTCTCCACCAGCCATTCCATCCTGTCGGAATGCTTGGTAGGAGCTACACCCAGAGTGATACGGCAAGGCCATTCATTAGCCACATGCTCTTTGTCGAGCACCTCGAAGGCACATCCTTTCGGACTGGCCGAAGTCAGCACGCAGCGATAGCGCCAGCCGAGTCCATCTGTGACATGGATTATGTCACCGACTGACTTGCGGAGCACTCTCACGGCATGTGCCGACTCTTCGGCACTGAGCATGCGGCGCTCTTCTGGTGACTCTGCGAAAAACTGTATCATGATTTTAGAGCACGTTCCTTAAAATTCATTCCACACCGAATTCATAGCCTACACTGGCTCAGTCGATATTTTTAGGGGAGTCCACAAATCCATCGCCACCGTTGGAAAGATCTTCGGCTGCCGTTTCCGATACTGCGGGATGCCTGCTGTCCTTAAAGAAGATAAAGAACAGCACACCGACCACAAGGGCATAGGCCGCAAAGATATACCAGCAGGTACGCCAGCCGTGAAGCTGCACTTCCACCGGATCAGTCGGGATGACGAAATGATTTACAACGGCCATGGCACAGAGCGTACCCACCGTGGCGCCGAAACCATTGGTCATGATCATGAACAGACCTTGTGCCGAACTGCGGATATCAGGCGTTGTCTCCTTGTCTACGTATAGACCGCCGCTGACATTGAAGAAGTCAAAGGCTATACCGTAGACTATGCAGGAGAGTACAAGCAGCCAAAGACCGCCGGAGGGGTTGCCGAGACCGAAGAAGCCGAAGCGGAGCACCCATGCTAACATCGACATCAGTACCACACCCTTGATGCCGAATCTCTTTAGGCAGAAAGGAATCAGCAGAATACAGAGCGTCTCGCTACACTGCGAGATCGCGATAATTGCATTCGCATTCTGCGCGGCCCAGGCATTCATATAGGCCGGTATCTCCTTGAAAAAGGTGATATAGGTATTGGCATATCCGTTGGTAATCTGCAGCGAAACACCCAGCAGCATGCTGAATATAAAGAAGATAGCCATCTTCTTCTGCTTGAAGAGGGTAAAGGCCTTCAATCCCATCATCTCCACAAGACTCGAATTGCCGGCTTTGCTCGTGGGACACTTAGGCATCGTCAGAGCATAGAATACCATCAACAGGCTGAAACCGGCAGATACGAAGAGCTGCATGTAAGTGGTCTGAAACTTGGCATCGGCAGGACCGGCAAAGTTGACAAACAGCATTGCGCAGATAAAGCCGATCGTGCCCCAGATACGTATGGGAGGAAAATCCTTTATGGTATCCATACCCGCCTTGGTCAGCGCATTGAAAGCCACGGAGTTATTGAGACCTATCGTCGGCATGAAGAAGGCTACGGATATGGCATAGAGCGTAAACAGCGGGCCAAACTCTATGTCTGCACCGGCATGCATACAGTATATACCGGCCAGAGCCATAAACAGGCCACCTATGAGATGACATAGACTCAACATCCGCTGAGCCTGCACCCATCTGTCTGCTATTATGCCTATCAATGACGGCATTATCAGTGATACTATACCTTGCACGGCATAAAACCAGCCTATTTCGGTCTGGAAACCGGCTCTGGCCAAAAAGTTACCCAGAGATGTAAGATAGGAGCCCCAGATCGCGAACTCCAGAAAATTCAGCAACGAGAGTCTGAATTTGATTGAGCCTGTCTTACTGCCCATGATATTCTATTTTAAGATACTTAGACTTATTCTGAAGCATTTCAGGCCACGCTCACTTCAAAGGAGCTTAGGCTAATGCAAATATAACAATTATATTCAAGCTGACCAACGCATCAACTCAACAACTCATCAACTCAATAACCTGTCCGTCGTAAGCGGGGTGCACATTATGCGGCAGACGCGCGTCAAACTCTACATGACGTCCGGCCTCATGACACATGTGAGTAAAGAAGGCTTCGCGAGGCTTCAGCTCTTCCACAAGTGCAAGCGCTTCGGCCACTGTGAAGTGAGAGAAATGATCCCGGTCACGGAGTGCATTCACTATCAGGACATCGAGATCCTCCAGCTTCCCCTTCTCCACATCGTCTAT
This sequence comes from uncultured Sangeribacter sp., assembly GCA_964431295.1. GTDB lineage: Bacteria > Bacteroidota > Bacteroidia > Bacteroidales > Muribaculaceae > Lepagella. Next base: position 10,695 of record CAYSJG010000035.1, read on the forward strand.
ATACTTTGCGTCAGTGACATAGCCGAAATTACCTATTCTATATCCGAAGATTGGGAGCTTGCCGTGCATCACTTCTATCGGCACAATCTGCACTCCCTCTATCTCGAAGGGCCTGTTGTCTATCTCCACAAGGTTGAGCTGCGGCACACCGGGATAAAGCACATCTCTGAAGCAGTAATCGAGGCGACGACGCAAATCATCTGCCACATTAGGACGACAATAGAGATTGATTTTCCCCTGGGCGCAGAAGGGACGCAAATCGTCTATGCCACCCACATGGTCATAATGCTGGTGAGTGATGAGCACAGCATCTATATTATGTATCCCTTCCCGAAGAGCCTGCTCGCGAAAGTCCGGCGAGGGGTCGATAAGTATTTTAAGCCCCATGGTCTCCACGAGCACGGAGCAGCGCAGCCGCTTGTCGCGGGGGTCGGCCGAGGTGCAGACATCACAGTCGCAACCTACCTCGGGCACACCCTTGGAGGTGCCGCTTCCGAGCACTGTCACACGCACATGGCTGTCTATATAGTTAACCTCCGGACGAAGCAGCACATGAAAGCGTCGGTTGACCGCACGCTGCACCACAGAAGCCAGAGCAGTCACATCTCCGGCCACGGCATCCCCTCTGTTGACCAGCACAAGACAGTTGTCGGGATATACCTCGGCACCACCTACACGCTTCCCTTTCAGCCCGGCGTGCTCTATCAGCCATCCGGCCGGCACCTTCACATGACCTTTGTCACCTGCATAATGACCGGATTCGGCAATGTCGTCCACCTCGTAGCAGGGAACATTCGGATCCATATTGAGCATCTCCTTCTCGTAATAGGCTCGACGCACTATCGGATTCTTGAAGAAACTGCCTGCACTCCCGACTACTGCAGGATCAGGCAACTTCTCATATCGCACGCGGAGCACTTCCTCACGCACCTCCGCTGGCGAAGGGGCATGACCGAGTTTCTCAGCAAGATGTTTCAGCGGACCATACTCCAGATTCGAGGCTGTATCGCTGCGACGCAGTCTGAAGCTCACTCGCAATACGAAGTATCTCCCTTTCCACTCATGCTTAAAGCGGCTGTTGCGATAGGCAAAGCCACACTCCTCCCCTTTTAAGGTCACTATTTTATTGTCCACGGTGTCGTACGCCTCGACTGAGTGGATCAGTTCACCGGCCTCCACACCGTATGCACCGACATTCTGCACAGGAGAGGCACCCACTTCACCGGGGATACCGGCAAGATTTTCCACACCTGCCAGACCACGCTCCACACACCAGTCCACAAAGTCGGACCACTTCTCCCCGGCACCACTGACCACAAACACTGTCCCCTGACCATCCTTCTTGTCATACTCCACAATTCCCTTGACCGCCGAATGCAGTACAAGCCCCTTGTAATCATTCACAAACAGCAGATTGCTGCCGCCACCTATGTGAAGCACTTCATTTTCAGCATATTCAGGACTGCTCACAATCTTACGCAGTTCGCGCTGATCCTTATATTCTGCAAATAAAGACGCTTTCACCGGTATACCGAAAGTCGTCAGATGGGTTATATCGTAATCTTTCTGAAACATTTTTGTATTCACTACCTGTATTCTATTTATAAAAACAGCTGACTCAAGATTTCTCTCATCCTGTCGATTTCAATATCAGTCACCTCCGACCCTCGTGCCGGTCAGTAAACCGTCCTCGAAAAACAGGACCGTACCGTCGGTATATTGCCATATATCAAGCGTATGGCTGTAGTCACGGCCGACATTCACATCAGAGGGAGCACCGAGTGCAAGCCTGCATTCCTCCTTGGTCATCCCGGGCACTACACGGCTGTCGCATATACTTACCCACATATTGTCTGTAATCTGAGGATAACGCTTACGCGGGTCGGTCAGAGAGAAGAGGGAGGCAAATGAGCGACTTCCCCCTTTTTCATCAGAATAATTCATCATGTAGCTGCCTTGCGACTGCTCATGAGGAGAGGAGACGCATTCGAAATCCACACGCACGGGGAATACCATATTGCCGGCCGAGACTTTATTAATCCGAGCTTCCACAAATTTCTTACCCTTGAATCTGTGACCCTCCTCTCCTATCCAGTCAGCGGAGAGGAGATACACTCTTCTCCCAGATATCACACAGGATATCTTATCAACCGTCTCTACATCAATAAGCATCGGGATCCGGTCGGAGAATACACTATGAGCACCCTCCTTGCCGTTTTGTCCCATGGCCTGCCTCACATTATATGTATACCTGTCTGCGCCGTTTTTGCTCGTAAAGACAAGATTCAACTCATTCTCACCTGACAGCCCCGTATCGTCAAAATTACCGGCATAATATATCGTATCGCCGACGATATCCGCTACCGACGCACTCCCGGAGGCTGGAACAAGGAGCACAGAGGCACGCTCATCAGCTACTATGAATGGTTTGCCAACACGCCAATTCTGCAAAGAGTCTCCCTTTACATTATCGAGCAATTTCTCCTCGGGCGTGCGTTCGGCAAGCTGTCGTTCCTCCTTGGACATAGTGATGGTCTTGGTACCCTCAATGCCGGTAAAACATGAAGTCAACATCATCCAAGATGCCAGCGCTGCGGTGACACGACCAAATACAGATATATGGTTGAATCTTCTCACATCACAAAATTAATGAAAAAAGCGGACAAAAAAAAGAGCCTCCATCTGAGAGATGGAAGCTCTGAGCTTTGTAGCCGATCCGGGACTCGAACCCGAGTCTCCACCGTGAGAGGGTGGCGTGCTAACCGCTACACTAATCGGCC
>CAYSJG010000036.1:0-5942 GCA_964431295.1 uncultured Sangeribacter sp.
CGTGGATAATACCCGTGAGGTAAATGCCTCTAATCTCCGTCGTATCGGTGTGATATGTCGCATCATGCAGCAAATCAAGGATCCCGAAGGCGGGATGCATACTCTTGTAGATTCTTTCGCCCGAATGAGGGTCACACGCTATCGCAAGACTTCAAAAGGATATAGAGTAGATCTGACGCCGATGCCTATGATTGCGAGCGAAAATGAGTTGGAGGATATTGCGTCCGCTCATCAGCTTATTGACAGATTCCTGCATTATCTCATGATAGTCGGTGCGCCGCAGCGCGATGATATGAAGCATGCGCTGACCAATGCTCCATCTCCAAATATTGTACTTGGACTGGTAGCCAATCAGTTGCCATTTTCCTCCCTGCTCAAGATGGATGCTCTGGAGCTTCCTTCCTATTCGGAAGTATGTCGTAAGCTTCTCGAAGATCTTGAGACAGCCATCCAGATACGCGAGTTCAGACTCGATATAGAGATGAAGACCAAGCAGGAGCTTACAAATCAGCAGCGCGAGAATTTCGCGCAGATGCAGATTCGCGAACTTCAGCTTGAACTCGGTCAGGGTGCGGATGCGGATATGAGTGAGCTCGAGGAGCGTGCCAAGTCCAAAAACTGGAGCGCGGCCATCGCCGCTCATTTCAAGCGTGAACTTAAAAAGCTCTCCCGGTACAATGTGTCCTCTCCGGACTATAGCGTGCAGTACAGCTATCTTGACAAATTGCTGTCACTGCCGTGGGAGACATATTCGGCCGATGATTTTTCAATCAAAGCGGTGGAGAAGACTCTCAATCGTGACCATTTCGGACTCGAGAAGGTCAAGGAGAGGATACTCGAGCAGATGGCTGTCATCAAGCTGCGCAACGATCTGCATGCGCCGATACTCTGCCTTGTAGGTCCTCCCGGAGTAGGCAAGACTTCGCTCGGCAAGTCTATCGCCGATGCCATGGGACGCGAATATCAGCGTATCTCCTTCGGCGGCATGCACGACGAGGCCGAGATACGCGGACACCGCCGCACATATATCGGCGCCATGCCCGGCCGTATTATCGCAGCTCTCGACAAGTGCAAGACCAGCAATCCTGTCATAGTCCTCGATGAGATCGACAAGATAGGGCAGGACTTCAAGGGCGATCCCTCCAGCGCGCTTCTGGAAGTGCTCGACCCCGAGCAGAACAAGACTTTCCACGACAACTATATAGATGTGGACTATGATCTGAGCCATGTCCTCTTCATAGCCACAGCCAACTCGCTCTCAAGCATCTCCGCACCTTTGCTTGACCGCATGGAGATTATCTCGCTCTCAGGCTATATCACCGATGAGAAGGTGGAGATAGCCAAGAAGCATCTGGTCAGAAAGGCACTGCTGAAAAACGGATTCAAGGAGGGGCAGATAGACTTCCAGCGCAAGGCAATAATCTATATGATAGAGCGCTATACACGCGAATCGGGTGTCAGACAGCTGGAAAAGGTCATCTCCAAGGTGCTTCGCAAGATCGCTTTGCTCATGGTGGGAGGCCAGGATTATCCCACAGTCGTGGATGAGCAGGTGGCATCGCAACTGCTCGGCAAGGAGGAATACAATCCGGAAATGTATGAAAACAATGACTACACCGGAGTGGTTACCGGACTCGCATGGACCTCTGTAGGAGGCGAGATACTCTTCATAGAGTCGTCAGTGACCCCGGGGGACGGCAAGCTGACTCTCACCGGCAATCTCGGAGATGTGATGAAGGAGTCCGCAGCCATAGCTGTCCGTTATCTTCACTCACATGCCGACACCCTTGGTCTGAAACACGAGGATTTCTCCAAGAAGGACCTCCATATCCACGTCCCCGAGGGAGCCATACCCAAAGACGGTCCTTCGGCAGGTATCACGATGGCCACTTCCGTCGCTTCTGCTCTTACAGGTCGCAAAGTGCGCGCGCATATCGCCATGACCGGAGAGATCACACTTCGCGGCAAAGTGCTCCCCGTAGGTGGTATCAAGGAGAAGATCATCGCCGCCAAGAGAGCGGGCATCAAGACCATTCTGCTTTCAGCGGACAACAGGAAGGATATCGAGGATATCAATCCCAGATACCTCAAAGGGCTGGACTTCCGATATGTCAACGACGTCAACGAGGTCATATCCTATGCGCTTCTTTGACTACCTCCCTCGCTATATGACTCGCTGTATGAAATGTGTAGACCGGTGTGATATTGACTCTGAATTATTGACTCTGAATTAAACTTTTGACTTCTAAATCCGTCTTATTATAAAAGTCATTGATTATATGGCAGGAGTACATATCCTGCGCTTCCTGTCAGATATGTCATGATCTCAATATATATAATATCACAAACCCTAAATACTTAAGCAGATGAACAGATTACGTCATACGAGCCTAATGATGATGGTGATGATGCTCGCTGCATCGTTCACCTCAGTTTATGCCGATGATTATGAAGACGATATATACTACAATCCCAAGAAGAGCGAGAAGAAGGTGAAAAAGCAGTCGGCTTACGATCCGAATTTCTCCAATCAGGATGTGGACAGCTATAATCTTCGTGGACAGTATTATACTACCCCGATAGACACTATCGGCGCTACGACAAGTGCCGGCGAGGACTTTGTCTATACGCAGGAGATACAGAAATATTACAATCCTACGATCGTGGTGGACAACGCCGATGTGCTTGGTGATATCCTTGACAACAGTTATGGCAATGTCGAAGTGGTCTACAACATCAACGGTGTCCCCACCTTCTCTCCGATATACTATTATCCCTATTCCGGATGGAATATCAGCTGGAATCTCTGGGGACCGTCCATCTCCATAGGGTGGAACAATCCCTTCTGGGGACCGAGCTGGAGCTGGGGTCCGTCATGGGCGTGGGGTCCTGCTTGGGGTCCGTCATGGGGCTGGGGACCTGCCTGGGGTCCGTCATGGGGCTGGGGACCTGCCTGGGGTCCGAGCTGGGGCTGGGGTCCGAGCTGGGGCTGCGGACCGTGCTGGCGTCCCGGATACGCGCATCATGACTATCGTCCCGGCGGAAGAGTACCCGTGGCTCCCGGTGGCGGATGGGCTCACAATACACGTCCCGGCAATCACGGCAATCATTACGGATATGGTTACAACGGCAACCGCCCCGGCGGCAGCGGTCATCACAACTACGGACGTCCCGGAGGCTCAGTAAATACCGGAGGCAATAGCACGGGCACAGGTAGCAATGGCAATCGCCTGAACGGTTATCTCAACAACCGCGGACAAGGCACCGGCAGTCATAATACGGTGACCACACGTCCCTCCGGATCCGGCAACGGCGGATACAGAGTCGATAGCGACGGGCATCGCAGAAGTAACAGCTCAACCTCCGGCAGCGGCTACAATTCGAATCGCGGCTCATCTTCCAAGGGTAGCGGCTACAATTCGAATCGCGGCTCATCCTCCAAGGGTAGCGGCTACAATTCGAATCGCGGCTCATCCAACTCCAAATCCAATTCCAATCGCAGTTATAACTCCAACTCCAATTCCAACCGTAGCTACAACTCTACGCGCAGCAGCGGCGGCAGTTATCGCAGCAGCGGCGGTAGCTATCGAGGAGGAGGCGGCTCACGCGGAGGAGGTGGCGCGCGCGGCAGCCACAGATAGTATCATTCTTATGTCATTATCCTGAAGATGATAAGATAGTCCGTTGTTGGATAATACTGATAATCAAAGTATAAGAATATGAAATACGGCAATATTCTATTAGCGGCGGCATTGCTAATTCCGACGGTAGCTTCGGCTCAGAGTGCGGTAGATGCCTATCGTTTCGCTCAGCCCGACCTGAAAGGGACCGCACGTTTCATGTCCATGGGTGGCGCATTCGGAGCACTCGGTGCCGACCTCTCCTGCCTCTCGCAGAATCCCGGCGGTATCGGAGTATACCGCAGCAGCGACATCGGATTTACGCTCGACCTTGATGTACAGCACAATGTTGGTGAGTCACAGGGCTCGAAGACAGCTCTTAATAATACATACTTCTATCTCAACAATATAGGAGCCGTGTGGACTGTAAAACTCGGTTCGAGCTCAGTGCCGAATCTTAATTTCGGTTTCACATATAACAAGAATACCTCCTTCAACCGGTCTTACGGAGGATATATCCCGCAGCTCAGCAACTCGATGTCCAACTATATGGCCGGTGTGGCCAATGAAAATGGTCTTACCGTAGGCGATCTCACGCCCGGAGCAGGATATGATCCATATAATCCAACTGATGGGGGCGTCCAGGCTCCGTGGATAGATATCCTCGCATATCAGTCGTATCTGATATATCCATATAATGATCAGGACAACCCCCAATGGGAGGGTCAGTGGGGCAACGGCACTTCCGGCTCAGGCTTTTTCAATGTCGAGGAGAGAGGATGTGTGGACAGCTACAATCTTGCGCTCGGCGGCAATATCGCCAATGTAGTGTACTGGGGTATGGACTTTGATATCACCTCATTGCATTATTCACTCAATTCTACATGGGGAGAGAAACTCGATGATGCATACGTCAATCTCAACGGTGAGCCCGAGCCTACCTCTTCAGATTGGTCACTCGTGAATCATTATGCCGTTTCCTGCACCGGATTCAACTACAAACTCGGTTTCATCGTCAAGCCTATCCAGGAATTGCGACTCGGCTTTGCCTTCCACACCCCCACATGGTATTCCCTCTCTGAGGCTTTCCAGAGCAATACGAAATTTCGGTATGCCGGAGTACGCGATTATGATTATGAATACACCAATGATAATTTCCCGGGATATAACAGCATGAACTTCAGTTCGCCGTGGCGTATAATAGCATCCGCGGCAGGCGTGATAGGCGGTAAATTCATCATCTCCGCGGATTATGAATGGGCGCAGTATTCAGCCATGAAGTTTTCCACTCCCAATACATATTATGACTACGGTTATGACTGGGATTATGACTATTGGGACGGCTATTCCGGCTACAATTACGTAAACGATCCTTACGGCGCCACCAATCAGGATATTAAGAAATACTACAAGGATACAAATACTCTGCGCATTGGTGCCGAATATAGAGTATCGCCGCAGTTTAGCGTCAGAGCCGGTTATTCATTTGTCTCTTCTCCGGTGACCTTATCTGCCAAGGAGGGTAATCAGGTGATATATACAGCCGGTACGATGCCGGAATATCGTTTTGACAACACTACTAATTATATCACCTGCGGTCTCGGGTATAAGATACAGAAATTCTATGTGGATCTGGCCTATGTCTATAAGAATATGAGCTCGACCTTCCACGCTTATACTTCCGATCCGGACTATCCGCAGATCAAGAGCCCGACATCGTCACTGGGATTCAACTCCCATCAGGTAGTGCTTTCGGCCGGTTTCAAATTCTGACACCTTCGAGCATTATCGACCCCTTGACAGTGCGGAATGCGAAGATATAGCGGTCATCGCCGGCTACTGTCCGCAGCTGTCGCTCCAGTTCGGCGCTTTTCATAAAATAATTTCTGCACACCACATTATAAGGCTGCCCTTTCAGGGTGGCCTTATCCTTTTTGTCAAGTATTCTCTCTATGCGGATGATACGTCCGGGAAACCGGTCATACAGCTTTTCTCCCACGAAAAGATGTGTGTTGGCCGCAACTTTTTTCAGATCCGGGTATTCCTTTGCAACAGCACGCCATGGCATGGCTTTCATCAGTCCCGCGTCCGGTTGATAAAGATAATTTCCGGCGATGAGTTCGCGGGAAGCCTCCGCATATCCGGAGTTGTTGTCAGAGTTGTTGTCAGAGTTGTTGTTAGAGTTGTTGTCGGAGCTGTCACTGGAGCTGATATATGCGCCGCCGCAGTCTTCCGGTGCAAATGAGAATCGCATTTCCGATCCGTCGGCCATGAGGTTAATGCATACAATACGTGTAGATAGCGGGGCCGCCATAGCATACC
>CAYSJG010000036.1:5952-13434 GCA_964431295.1 uncultured Sangeribacter sp.
GACGGTGAGCACCTCTTTGCATTCCCCTCGAAGAGATATGATGTATATAGATGACAGTCTGGTGAAGAGCCGAGTGGCCTCTGTTATGTCGAGCATAGGGGAGTGCTTCACCATCAGATGACGGCATGAATCAAGCAGCATAGTCTGTAGTCCTATGATGTCAGGCCGGCAGTCAGCCGGGTCATATACGCGCGAGTTGCCGGCGCCACGGCGTGCCGGGTCAGCGAATATCAGGCTAAAAAGTGGGGCTTCTTCATGTATTGGAGCGAAGGTTTCCCGGGCCGATTTAAGCCACTCTACGGAGTCTGCATTATGCACAGTCAGTTTGCCGGGCACAATGGCAGAGGCGTTATGCCGCAGAGCTGCAGCCTTGAGCGGGTCAGCCTCAATGGCCGTCACCTCAAATCCTGAGGAGGCGAGAGCAATGGCGTCCATCCCCAGTCCGGCAGTGATATCCAGCGCGCGCAGTCCATTCTCAATTCCCCGCCGCATCCCGTAATCAGAAGTGTCATCGGAAGTATCATCGGAAGTATCATCGGAAGTGTTGTGCTCCGCAAGCAGTGAGGCCGCGATTTGTGAGTGGGTGGCGGCGACCGCCTCGTCTGTGGCTTGTTCAGCCGACAGAGTCGAAGGGAAGAGAAAATCGCTGCAGTCGAGCATCCTCGAAAATTTCTTCGCATATTTCCGGCGCAACTCTATCTGCGTCAGTGCATGATTGGCAATATCCCGCTCCTTGGGGGGAAGGGTATGAAGTCTTAGCCTTTCACGGGTGATGTCGGCATCGCGATAATTGTGAATTGCTTGTATTATCTGCTCGCGATATACACTGTCATCAATCCAGCTGCTGTCGTTATCGCGGTATATAATGGCTTTATCCGTCTGTTTCATGCAGTCTCTTGCCTGAGTTTGAGATTGCAAATTTAACGTATTTATTAGAGTGAGAAGCTGAAAAATTAGAGATAATTGCTCGGCAAGTCATAAAAAATTACTAAATTTGCGTAAGCTGTGTCGCGGATATGGACGTCAGCTGTAAAATAGTATTTGATTAATGATCTGTCATACATGTCAATATAAATCTTCATGGGAGATGTCATGTCGGCGTGCCGTATCTCGTGCCCGCTATGTCGTGACAGCGCTTATGGTCATTGCTGCTCTCGCGGTTGTGATGCCGCTGTCGGTGGTGGCATTCCCCGGCGGCGCTGCATCTCCCGAGCCGAAAAAGAAGCCCTCCGGCAATGCGACCAAAAAGGAATTTGTAGTAGTGCTGGATGCAGGTCACGGCGGTCATGACGTAGGCGCAACTGATCATGGTGCCCGCGAGAAGGATATCAATCTCTCCGTAGTGCTTAAAGCCGGAGAGATGATAGAGAAGAAATTGAAGAATACACGAGTAGTGTATACCCGTGATGATGACAGCTTCGTATCGCTGCAGGGACGCGCGGATATAGCCAATAAGTCCAAGGCGGATCTCTTCATATCCGTCCATACCAATTCAGTCGACAGGAGCAATCGCAACCGCTCCAACATAGAGGGAGCCTCTGTATATGCTCTCGGACTGCACAAGGATGACAACAATATGAGTGTGGCCCGACGTGAAAACTCGGTGATAGAGCTTGAGGGTAAGGGTTTTGAGCAGAAATACTCCGGTTTTGACCCCAACAAGGACGAGTCCTATATAATTTTCGAGATGGCCCAGAAACGTAATCTCGCACAGAGCATACGGTTTGCCAATGAAGTACAGCGCAATCTCGTGGATGTAGCCGGCCGCAGGGACCGCGGTGTGCATCAGGCCGGATTCTGGGTGCTCTGGGCAACTTCGATGCCCTCCGTACTTGTAGAGCTTGACTTTATATGCAATCCGGCGAGTGCAGAATTTCTGACCTCAGGAAGTGGCGTCAATAAATTGGCGCAGGCGATATTTGAGGCGGTAAAGACGTATGAAGAGAAGTATTTTCTGAAGACCGCCATCGGGACGACACCCTCTCGTGATGAGCGTCAACATACTGCCGCAGAGCGAAGTGTGGCTGACAATAAACCCAAAGCGTCCAATTCGCGCCGCAACCGCAGTGTGGAGGAGATTATGGCGGACTCAAGAGCTTCAGGACTTATCAAGGAGTCGCCCGTAGTGTCGTCATCGGACGGCAGGCGCGCGGGATCTCGCGGTGGCTCTGATGACGTCCGCAGCAACGACCTCAGCGGTCGCACAGTGACTGCGCAGGCGGCCGATGTGAGGCGTGATACCAAAGATGTCAGTCATGCCATGGCGTCCGCATCATCAAAGCGCGTCTCCTCCGGCAGCCGACGCCGCAGATCCGCCAGAGCCGCGGCCGCTTCGGCGGACCGTCGGTATGAGTATGGCGACATCCGGCTTTTTTACGAGTCATCCGGGGAAAATGTGACCACACAGGATATGGCAGCCGTGGATGAGAAGCCGGACAGTAAGACGGAGGATGTTAAATCCGCTGGCAAGAAGAAAAAAGGGAAGGGCAAAGGCAATAAGAAGATATCCAAGAAGGATGTGAAGAAGCGTGATATGTCCGCGCGCCGCCGTGGCTCGAATATGCAGACTGTATATACAATTCAGATCCTCGCCTCTGATACCAAGCTGACCGGTAGTGCGCCCGACTTTCACGGTTTGTCGCCCGTATACGCATTCAGAGAAAACAATGTATATAAATATACCTATGGCGAAGCTCTGTCGCGCGAAGAGATAGAGCCGCTTCTTAAAAAAGTCAAAGAAAAGATACCCGAAGCTTTTATAATATCCAAAATCAGATCCAGACGCTGACATCGTATAGCCGCGATACAAGCGCAATAAATGCAAGCAATTATGAGCAAGAAGATAATAAATAAGGAGTTTTTGATCGGCCTCTCGGTAATAGTGGCGATAGCGATTCTCTTTTTCGGCATAGACTATCTTAAGGGTATCAACCTGTTTCAGCCGGCAAATTTCTATATTGTGGAATATGACAATGTCGCCGGTCTGGAGCGGTCCGCGCCGGTGACAGTCAATGGTTATAAGGTTGGGCAGGTACGTGACATCTCGATCGATTATGCCAATCCGGATAAAATCAAGGTGACTCTTGCTCTCAACAGCGACCTCCGCATACCTGAGGGCTCCCGTGCCGAACTTGCCTCCACACTTCTTAGCGGCGGTTTTGTAAATATCCGTCTGGGTAAAAGCGACAAATTTCTGCCCGTAGGTAGCAATATAGAGCCTCTCTCTTCGGCTGATATGATGGCAGCCATACAGAATGATGTGCTCCCGGCTGTAAGCCAGGTTATCCCCAAGGTGGACACCCTGCTGATGAATCTCAATACTCTTACCGGCGATCCGGCTCTGTTGGCCTCTCTGCAGCGCCTTGACGGCATTACGGACAATATTCTTCTGACCACTCGTGGACTTGAAAGTACAGTCAACGGTCAATTGCCCGGCATCATGCACGGTGCGCGCACTGCGGTCACCAATATCGACAGCATCACTCTCAATCTCACTGCGCTAAGCCGGGATCTCAGACAACTTCCGTTGCAGCCCACTATGGAGAATGTGGAGCGCATCACAGCTAATCTTGACAAATTCTCCGCGTCGCTCAACAATCCCAACTCCACGCTTTCCAAGCTGACTGCAGATCCGCAGCTTTACAATCAGCTCAACACTGTGGCTGCTGACATAGACTCGTTGATAGTAGACATCAAGCGCAATCCTAAACGCTATATCTCTATCAAGTTGCTCTGATGATTCACTCCCGCCGATAATGCAAGACTTCGAAATTTTAACAACTGAGTCTGAGGGACAGAGCCTTAGTGCGGAGTCTGAGTGACAGAGTCTGAAGCGCAGAGGCAGAATCGACATATAGCGGACTAATGAAAATCGCGATAAATTGCTCGTATTTTCAGCCTTTTGGCTGTGGAGTGAAGGAATATATACAGAATCTCGTAGAGAATCTGTCATTGCTCGATAAGGAGAATGACTACATACTGTATGTACTTGCCGACACTTTCGATTATGCCCGCTCTTTGCTCAATACCCGGTTTCAGATCAAAAGCATTCCATTCGGCGGCAGCAGTCTGGCCGGTGTCGTAAAACGGAGTCTCTTTTCCGGCCGTTTCTGGCGTAGGGAGGAGGAGATTGAGAAGTGGGATCTATTTCATTCGCCATTTTTTTACAGTCCGAGGCTGAAGAGGACGCCGGTAGTGCTTACTGTACACGATATGCGTCTTATACGGTATCCCGGCACTTACACCTTCTTAAGATATCAGTATCTCAAGCGGGTGGTGGAGAAGTCGGTAAAGCGCGCTGACAGAATAATAGCCGTATCGCAGTATACCAAGGATGAGGTCTGCGAGGCTTATGGTATAAGCGAAGATAAGATAAGTGTAGTGCATGAGGCTGTCAATCCTGTGCACTTCAAGTGTACGGAGTCTGATGAAAGCTATACGTCCAATTCCGGATTGGTTGACAGCCTCAAAGGGACACCGTATATTCTGACTGTAGGCACACTTGAGCCTCGTAAAAATTATGATCGGCTGATCGAGGCGTTTGTAAAGTCCCGGCCGTCATTGCCTCAAGGCACAAAACTGGTAATCGTCGGAAAAAAATATCAAGGTTATAAATCTACCCTCTCCGTAATAAGAGATAACGGCGATATCTATTATCTTGATTTTGTACCTCAGAGGATGCTTAACGATCTGTATCGTAAAGCATCGCTCTTTGTATTTCCCTCGATATATGAAGGCTTTGGTTTTCCTCCGTTGGAAGCGGGTCTGCATGGCGTCCCGTCAGTCGTGAGCAAAGTCAGCTCTATGCCGGAAGTGTGTGGAGATGCCGTCGAATACTTCAATCCTTTTGATGTGGACGATATGGCGGAGAAGATTTCCAAAACATTGAATGATGAGAAGTTGCGTGCCTCCCTTGTGACACGGATGACTCGCCGGCTTGCGGACTTTTCATGGCGTCAGAACGCTCTGGACACCATGGCAGTCTATGGTTCGCTGCGGAAATAGTCACGACAACTGACGGCTCCGTGTGCAGGGGCGTTATGAGGTGAGCTTCCTGATCTCATGTTCGCTCTTATGTTCGCTCTTATGTTCGCTCTTATATGTGCTTTTATGTGCGCGAGTGATATTGAGCTCAAATTTATTTTCAAAAAAATCAAATTTTAAAACGCTAATCAGTAATTTATTATAAAATATTAGAGAAAAACAAGAGTTTTGATATTTTTTTTTCTCCTTTTTTTAAGCTTATTTTGTAAAGCGGAACGGATGTCGCAGACATAGTTCCGCTTTTCTTGACTCCACGCTGTCAATCGTCAGTCTGGATGAGAAAATATCGAAAAATATTGGAAGCAATAATATAATAGCCGACAAATCAGTGAAATAGACTCGCAATAGCATGAGTGCGGACTTTAAACATACATGGGCGAAATGCTGTGATTTCATTCGCGACAACATCGGAGTGTCGCGATTCAATATGTGGTTTTCTAAGACGGAAGCCATATCATTCGACGGCACCACGCTGACTCTGGAGCTCCCCACTCATTTCTATTACGAGAAGTATGAGGACAGCTTTTACGGCGTTCTCTCTGCGGCCATCAAGAAGGAATTTGGTCCGGATGTGCAGCTCAACTACCGTGTCCGGATGATTGCCGAGACCAACGGAGAGGTGACGCTGCCGCATTCCGGCAAGAGCAAGGTTGTCGGGAGTGCCATGGATCGCGCCAGGTCGGCGCCGGCCAATCCGCTGGCTGAGCATGATGGTGATTTGCCCGATATCGATTCGCAGCTTAATCCGGCTCTGAATTTTGAAAACTATTGCATCGGGGATTCCAACCGGCTTGCAAGCACGATAGCGCTCGCTATAGCTGAAAATCCCAAAAACTCCGCTTTCAATCCTTGTTTTCTTTACGGTGATGTGGGTGTGGGTAAAACTCACCTTGTGCAGGCTATCGGTATCCGTGTCAAGGAGCATAATCCCAAGGCAAGGGTGCTGTATACCACAGCGCGACTCTTCCAGCATCTGTATGCCACGGCGGCTATAGAGAAGAAGATACCGGACTTCATCTCCTGGTTTATGAGCCTTGATATGCTCATTATCGACGACCTTCAGGAGATAGCCCACAAGACTAAGACTTCGGAGGTGCTCTTCCCGATATTCAACCATCTGCATCAGCACGGCAAACAGCTTGTGTTTACATGCGACCGGCCTCCAATGGAGCTGGAGGGAGTGACAGACCGCCTTATCGACCGCTTCAAGTGGGGCGTTACGGAGCGTCTGCCGCGTCCTGATGCTACCCTTCGCAAGAAGATACTCACCTATAAGGCCGAGCGCAACGGCCTTGCACTCTCTGAGGATGTCATAGATTTTATTGCACGCCATGCGGTGACATCAGTGCGTGAAATAGAGGGTATTGTCATGGGTATGCTGACGCGCAGTATCTCGCTCAATTGCGACATCACTCTCGAGCTGGCGCGCGAGGTGCTTAAAAACACTGTCAAGGTGCCTGATAAGAAACCACTGAATTTCGACATGATAGTGGAGGCAACTGCAGAGAATTTCCATCTTGATCCGGATGTCATATTCTCCAAGAGCCGTCTGCGTGACATCGCGGATGCCCGTCAGGTGGTGATGTATCTCTCGAGCAAGATGATAGGATTGTCGAGCAATGCCATAGGCCAGAAGCTTAATCGCAAGCATACCACGGTGCTCCATGGCATAGAAGCTGTGAAGGACCGCATACGCGTGGCCCCCGACTTCTCTGACAGAATTATGTCGATAGAATCAGACCTCGTCTGAGAAACTCTAATGTATTGCCGACGAAAAAGCAAAGTGGAGAGTGTATCCAATCTCCACTAATTACTAATTCATAATACCTAATTCCTAATTGGTATCACTCGTCATTCCCAAATACGATATCTTCGATAAGCGGTATGATATTGCGGTCGTGATCAAGGCCTGCGATACGATTCCAGTCCTCCTGAAGTCTGGATCGGAACTGCTGGCGTGTGGCTACCGGTGAGTCGGCGGTTTTGGCCGCCTTCTCATATCTCTTGATGGCTGTGGCGATATCACCGAGTCCCATTTGAGCGTGTCCGGCCATAAGAAGTGTCTCAGCCTCCGGCTCCGTACCTTCAAGCAAGTGTGCGTCAAGGGTGCTCTCCAGCATGGATGCGGCCTTCTCGGGTTCGCCGTTGAAGATCCGGCATTCCGCCACTTTGTCGCTGACGTTTTCACCGAGATAGTCAAGTTTATACAGAGCTGAAAGAGCTTTGTCGTACTTTCGCAGCTTCATAAGATTGTCAGCGTATTCTTCGAGTAGCTTGACGTTTTCAGGTTCATCGTCCAGAAGCAACCGGTAGTATCCGACAGCCTTCTCAGCTTCACCGGCTGCAGAAGCAGCGCGTGCCAGCTGCTTGTGGAGCCATTTGCTGCCATCTTCGAGCAGCTCTGCCTTCTCGAAATTTTCGAGCGCCTTCGACGGTTGT
>CAYSJG010000037.1:0-13097 GCA_964431295.1 uncultured Sangeribacter sp.
CGCACCCTTTTGATAAGTTTCTACAGGTAAAAAATCTTAAGGTAAAAAAGATTGTTATAGGTTTTGTGCAAAGGTAAGCATTACTTTTCGGGTAAACCAAATATTTAAGCACAAAAAACTCAAAACATGCTGTATAACATATAAATCTCAGCCTTTTTCAGCAATTATTCGCAGTAATAGGCCATTTTCATGCTATTGCCATCATATACTGCATAGCTGAAATGTGTCAGCCAATCTCCTTCTATTATCATCTCCGCACCGCACTTGAGCCTGCGCTCCACCACCTTGTGGAGATGACCGAACAGATAATATTCAGGCTTGATTTCACCCGGCGGCAAGGACGCATCATAGCCGTTGCAGTAATCCTCCAGCAGACGTACACTCTCCGTCACGCCACGCTCCTCATCCAGCTTCGCACGCGTAGAGGCGTCGAGTGAGCTGTCGGCAAGATAGCCCGCCTTGCGGCTGCTGTTGCTCCATTTATACGCCAAAGGCACTGTCCAGCGGGGATGAACTGCCGCATAGAGACGCTGACAAAAACGATTGCGGAATATCGCACGTATCATCCCGAAACCGAGTGACCTCCCCCACACATGATCACCGTGCGCCAGCACCATACGGGTGCGACCCAGCACCATACGGTCCAGGACACCGTCAATGACTTCCACACCCAGCTCAGTCGGGATATAATCAAATATCCAGATGTCATGATTGCCTATCAGCCATGTGATTTTTATTCCACGGTCCGACAGGTCGGCAAGTTTGCCGAAAAAGCGGACATAACCGCGAGGCACGACATAACGATACTCAAACCAGTAGTCGATTATATCGCCGAGCAGATATATCTCCGCCGCGTCAGCAGCAATCTCCTCCAGGAAACGCACCGCCTTACGCTCGCGCTCGATACTCTCCCCGGCATAAGAGGCGCCAAGATGCAGATCACTGAAGAAATAGGCCTTTTTTCGACAGGACCCATTCACTGATTCCGCAGGTTCACACGAAGATGAGATATTTAAATTTTCCGGCTCTTGCGTCATTTTTACCGCTGTAAAAAACTATAGAAAACCGAGCTCAAGTTTCGCCTCCTCACTCATCATGTCCTGATTCCATTCAGGCTCGAAGACAAGACGCAGATCTACAGCTTTAGGGCCATCGATACTGAGCAACTTCTGACGCACATCCTCGAGGATAAAATCGGCTGCGGGACAGTTGGGCGCTGTCAGAGTCATGTCCACATGCAGCACACGGTCCTCCGGAGTGAAATCTATCTTATACACAAGTCCCAGCTCATATACATTTACAGGTATCTCCGGATCATATACCGTCTTAAGCATCTCTATAGCCTTCTGAGTGATCTCATACTGTTCACTATCCGGCTGCTGAGCCTTATCTGCAGCATTATTCATCATATTATCTGTATTCATCATTTTTTTCTAAATATATCAACTACAAAGATAGAGAATTTTCACGAGCTTTCATACCAAGCATCGGCATACATTGTATGTACAACGTTTTCGGCAATCATTCGGCATATGGATAAGACACTTTTTGTCTTTTAAAAATTTTTTCATACTTTTGCAGTAGAGTGGAGACGGCCATATCGGCTTTTCCGTCCCCTTTCACGTCATTAATTCACTATAAAATATATTCTTATATGAAGAATCTCAAGAGAATCGTACTCTCACTCCTCATTATGACATTCTGCGCAGGCGTAGCCAACGCAGAGTTTCGATTCGGCGTCAAGGCCGGTATGCTTGTCAACAAACTCACCCTTGACAAGGATGTATTTCAGTCCTCCAACTCATACGGTTGGACAGCCGGTGCAATGGTAGAGTATACAGTGCCCATCATCGGCCTCAACTTCGACGCCGGCCTGATGTACGCACGCATGAACAACAACTCCTTCGGCGAACAGACTATAACCAATGCCCTGGCCAACGCCGCCGATGTCAACACACTGTACGGCAAAAACTTCCTCGAAATACCCATCAACATCAAATATAAATTCACCATCCCGGCAGTGGCCAGCTTCTTCAAGCCCTATCTCTATACCGGACCCAACATCGCCTTCCGTCTCGACAAGGCTAAAGAGCTTACCACTCAAAACGCCAAATCCACTCCATGCCAGGTAGCGTGGAACATAGGCCTCGGCTTTGAAGTAATCCGCCATCTGCAGATCAGCTGCTCATACGGCTTCGGTATCAACAATGTGGTCAAAGCCATAGACGAAGACATCAATACTGACAATCTCAAAGCCAAAAACAACTACTGGACACTCTCCGCAGCTTGGCTCTTCTGAGATAATTCTCTGAATCACATTTTAGGACGCGTTCCTTAGGGACACATATACATATCGCACCGCTTCGGCCGCACACGCGCCTTAGCGGTGCGATGTGTATGGAATATCTCACAATTCATTAGCGACAAAATTTGTCGTAACCGCAAAATTTTGTAATTTTGTAATGAGGGCATCTGCCCCGTCATCACCCTAATTAAATGATTCAATCGTGAAGAAGTACATTCTCACTCTCCTCCTCGCTATAACTGCTTTGGCCGCTTCGGCGGAATTCCGCTGGGGACCCACCGCCGGTGTCAATGTCACCAACTATTACTGGCGACAGCCGCTCCTTAAATCCGACTACCGGGCCGGCTTCAATGCCGGACTGCAGGGAGAGCTCATGATACCGGGCATAGGCTTCGGCATCGACATGGGACTCTTATATGCTTGGCAGGGAGCATCGGTCAATCTCGGCAACCAGTATGTCTGGAGCAGCGACGGCTACTCCGATACAGACTTCCGCATACATACCATACAGGTGCCCGTCCATCTGCGATTCAAATGGACACGCCTCAACGGAGCCGAACATTACGCAGCCCCTCTGGCATTTGTCGGACCGGTATTCAATTTCGCCGCCGGACAGTCCAAATGCGACGCCATAGAGACGCCCGCCGGAAGTGTCGGCCTGCAGTTTGGCATCGGAGGCGAATTTCTCGAGCATATACAGCTCACCTGCTGCTACCAGTGGGGAGTCACATATCAGCTGCGCACTGTAAAGCTCGACAACCTCTCCGCCCGAGCTTCCGCTTGGGTAATCAACGTGTCTTACCTATTCTAAGACACAATCTTATAGAATCGAAGACAGCAGATGTATGCCGAGGTCATACTGCCATTGCCACTTTACTCCTCCTTCACCTACGAGGTGCCCGAGGATATGGAGCGTGCCATTTGCATCGGATCAAGAGTAATCGTACAGTTCGGGCCGCGCAAGTCATACACCGCCATTATCGTAGGATTGCATCACGACCGTCCGCAAGGATATGATGTCAAACCTATCACATGCATGCTCGACTCCAGTCCCGCAGTACGCTATCCTCAGATGAAGCTCTGGGACTGGATAGCATCATACTATCTATGCTCACCCGGAGAGGTGTTTAAAGCCGCACTGCCCACCGGCCTGAAGCCGGAGAGCGAGACATACGTGTCGCTCAATCCCGACATCGCGATCGAAGATATCTCAGGCCTTTCCGACACGCAGACAGTGGTGCTCCAGGTCATCGACTCTGAAAAGCGCATCAGGCTCTCGGAGATAGAACGCAAGACTAAAATAAAAAATATCCCGGCGGTCATCACCCCGCTCCTGCGCAAAGGTATCGTGGAGATCGCAGAGAAGGTCGTGGACAGATATCGTCCGAAGACTGAAAAGATGGTGCGCCTCACAGTAACACGCGATGAAGACGCCAACCAGACTACACTTCATGACTTCTTTGACAAAGTCAGCCGCTCCGCACGCCAGGAGAAAGCGCTCGTCTCATATCTCGACCTGTCAAGATGGCTGCAGGAGAAAAGTCCACTGCCCGTCACACGCGATGAGCTCTGCAAAGTCTCAGGAGCCAATCCCGGCATACTTAAAGCCATGGCCGACAAAGGCATTTTCGAGCTTTACAAAGAGACAGTCAACCGCTTTAACCCCTCAGGCATAGCCACGGAGTCACTGCCGCAGCTGTCACAGGCGCAACAGCAGGCGCATCAGCAGATTCTTGACAGCTACAGAGACAAGCAGATCACGCTGCTCCACGGAGTCACCGGCTCCGGCAAGACTGAAATTTACGCCCGACTGATTGACCGTGTGCTCCGCGACGGCAATCAGGTACTTTATCTCGTGCCGGAAATTTCGCTCACCACGCAGCTTACAGACCGTATGCGCAGATTCTTCGGCGACAAGCTCCTCGTATATCACTCGAAATTTTCCGACAACGAACGGGTGGACGTCTGGCAGAAACTGCTGCATTCCAACGAACCATGCGTAGTACTCGGAGCCCGCTCGGCCGTTTTCCTCCCGTTCGCGCACCTCGGACTTATCATCGTGGACGAAGAGCACGAAGCATCCTACAAGCAATATGACCCGGCACCGAGATACAATGCCAGAGACACAGCCATGGTCCTCGCCTCCATGCACGGAGCGAGAACACTCCTTGGCTCGGCCACCCCTTCGGTAGAGACATATTACAAAGCTCTCCAAGGTAAATACGGACTCGTCACGCTCACTGAAAGGTATCTCAACGCAAACCTTCCGAATGTGGAGATCGTCAACATGAAAGAGCAGCGCAAGAAGAAGCTTGCCGACGGAATACTCTCGGAGCCCCTGCGCATCGCCGCCCGAAAAGCGCTTGATGACAAAAAACAGGCCATCTTCTTTCAAAACCGCCGCGGATTCTCCCCCTTCGTGATGTGTCACACCTGCGGATGGACACCCAAATGTGTACACTGCGATGTGTCGCTCGTATATCATAAATTCTCCTCGCAGCTGCGCTGCCACTATTGCGGATACGCCATACCCCTCCCGACCGTCTGTCCGGCATGCGAAGAGACCGATATCCGCAGTTTCGGCTACGGCACAGAGAGAATTGCAGAAGAGATTCACGAGGCATTTCCCGACAACTCCATCACTCGGATGGACCTCGACACCACGCGCAATAAAGATGCCTATCAGTCTATCATCGAGGACTTCTCCGCCCACGGCACTGACATACTCGTAGGCACCCAGATGGTAACAAAAGGGCTCGATTTCGGCAATGTCACGCTCGTCGGAGTGCTCAATGCCGATACCTTGCTCAACTTCCCGGACTTCCGCAGCAACGAGCGGGCATTCAATATGCTCGAGCAAGTGGCCGGACGCGCGGGCCGACGACAAGACAAAGGGGAAGTGATCATACAGACCACCGATCCCGCCAACAGGATACTATCCTTCGTCAAGCGACATGACTATCGCGCATTCTATGATGAGGAGATTGCTGACAGAGAGAAATTTCTCTATCCCCCCTTCTGCCGCATCATCAATATATATATCAAAAACCGCGACCAGCGCGAGGTCGACGAAGCCGCTGTACTTTTCACCAAGGCTCTCCGCAACACTTTCGGCCATCGCGTGCTCGGCCCCGAACGACCTTTTATCTCGCGTGTGGCCACATTCTACCTGCAGCAGATCATGCTCAAGATAGAGGCCACCGCATCCATGAAGAAAGTCAAGGATATTCTAAGAAAAATTTATGAGAGCCTCGCACGTGACCCGCGCATGAAGTCCTCCATAATATACTACGACGTTGACCCGGTATGACTACACAACTATCTGACCAGCAATTTGACAGAGAGCATCTCTGGCACCCCTACACCTCTACACACAATCCGCTCCCCTGCTATGAAGTGGACCATGCCAAAGGCGCGGAAATTTTTCTTAAGGACGGACGCACGCTCATCGACGGCATGAGCAGCTGGTGGTGCGTAATCCACGGATACTCTCACCCCGTGCTCGTGGAGGCTGCCAAGAAGCAGATTGACAAGATGTCGCACGTGATGTTCGGAGGTCTCACACACGAGCCGGCCATCGAGCTGGGACGGTTGCTCCTCAGTATACTACCCTCCGACATGCAGCATATTTTCTATGCAGATTCAGGCTCCGTGGCCACTGAAGTGGCTATGAAGATGGCCGTACAGGCCATCGACGACCCCAAGCGCACCAACTTCGCAACCATCCGCAGCGGATATCACGGCGACACATGGAACGCCATGTCCGTCTGCGATCCCGTCACCGGCATGCACGGCGCTTTCGGACCGGCTCTCCCCGTAAGATACTTCGCTGACGCTCCGCAATGCCGATTTGACGACGAGTGGCATCCCGACGACTTCGAGCCTATGCGACGCATACTCACGGAGCATGCCGACACTATCGCCGGAGTCATCCTGGAGCCTGTAGTACAAGGCGCCGGAGGTATGCGCTTTTACCATCCGCAATATCTTCGCGAGCTCCGCAAACTCTGCTCTGAGCTTGACATCATACTGATATTTGACGAGATAGCTACCGGATTCGGACGCACCGGACGCCTGTTTGCCTGCGAATACGCGGACGTACAGCCCGACATCATGCTCATAGGCAAATCCATCACCGGAGGATTCATGACCTTCGCCGCTGTGGCCGCATCACACATGATCGCCGACAGGATATCATCTTCCAGCGCCGGATGCATGATGCACGGACCCACTTTTATGGGCAACCCGCTCGCTTGCGCTGTGGCTCTCGCATCCACCCGTCTCCTGCTCGACTCTCCCTGGCAACAACGCATACGGGAAATCGAACATATCATGAAGCTACGGCTCTCTGAGGCACGCGAATGGAAAGGTGTAGAGGATGTAAGAGTCCTCGGAGGCATCGGAGTCATTCAGACTGAGGTGCCTGTGGACCTTGCGATTTTTCAGAAAAGATGTGTTGAGGAGGGTGTCTGGATAAGACCTTTCGGCAAAAACGCATACCTCATGCCCCCTTATCTCGCCATTACCGACTCACAGCTTCACCGCCTCTGCGATGTGCTCCTGACTCTCGTCAGAGAGCATCTTGAAAGTCTCGATAAAAAATGAAATACGGAGATATACTGGAGAACCTCGCGGCTGAGGATAGATTGCGCACCATCCCTGAAGGGAATGCCGGAGGTATAGACCTGTTAAGCAACGACTATATGGCGCTCGCAGCCCATGCGCCGGAATTTCGCGGACAGCTGTCCATGCGGTTTCCCGACGCCCCGCTATCCTCCTCGGCATCGCGTCTGCTCTCCGGACAGCAGGACTGCCACCGCATGCTTGAGAACCGGCTTGCCGAGCTCTACGGCCGACCGGCTCTGCTTTTCAATTCCGGCTATCACGCCAATATCGGGCTTATGCAGGCACTCGCGGTCAAAGGCTCGCTGATTGTCGCTGACAAACTCATACATGCCTCCACCATCGACGGCATAAGACTCTGCGGCGCCGACTTCATGCGCTTCAGGCATAACGACATGGATGCGCTGCGCTGCATACTTGAAAAACAGAGCGAGAGCTATGACCGCATCATCGTGGCCACGGAAGCCATCTTCAGTATGGACGGAGACATCGCACCGCTCCGGCAGCTTCTACTGCTCAAGCATGAATTTCCCAAGATGATGCTGATGCTCGATGAAGCACACTCATTCGGCGTCCGCGGAACAAGAGGGCTCGGACTCGCCGAAGAGATGCAATGCATCGATGAGGTGGATGTCATAATGGGCACACTCGGCAAAGCCGCCGCCTCTTCAGGAGCATTCGCCATCGCATCACAAGAGATCATCTCCCTTCTCGTCAATACAGCTCGGCCATTCATCTTCTCCACTGCTATTCCGCCCATCTGCTGCGCCTGGAGCCTTCTGATGATCGAAAAACTCGTAGATATGCAGCCCAAACGCTTGCATCTCCACCGACTTTCAGCTAATTTTGCACAAGAGATTGCCGACATCACCGGCACTCCGGTGACATCGGAGTCACAGATTGTGCCCCTCGTCACCGGTGACGCCGCCTCAGCACTCCGGCTCGCAGCACTTTGCCGCGATGCCGGATTCAACTGCATGGCCATCCGGCGACCCACTGTGCCTCCACATGGAGAAAGAGTGAGATTCTCACTCAACGCCGACCTTCAGACCGAGCAACTCACTCCTCTGACGGAGATCATCAGAGAGTTCTATCTGACAAGAACATGAAACTGGAATATATCACCAAGCGATCACACCACCGGCTACTGCTGATCTTCGCCGGATGGAGCACTGACACTCACTTCTATGATGACTGCATCACAGAGGGATGGGACGTGGCGGTGGTCAGCGGATACACACTCCCGAATATCGACCTCCGGAAGCTGGATTCTGATTATTCCACCATCTACATGATCGCCTGGTCACTCGGTGTCGCCGCCGCTGAGATGCTCGCCCGCATCAATCTTATGCCTACACGCCACCTGAGGGCCGCTTTCGCTGTCAACGGCACACTCTATCCATCATCCTCTCTCTACGGCATACCGGAAGAGATATACAACGCTACCGAAGCATCCCTCTCCGATGAGAATCTCAGGCGCTTCCGCCGTCGCATGTGTACACGGCGCGACCACTTCTTTCCCTTGCCACAACAGTCCGGCAATGCCGACGACATCTTCAGCCTGCGCGATGAACTACGCAATCTGCGCGACAACATCGCCAATGATGCAGGCAATGGCATTCTGAAGCCCATGTTACCATGGCGCCGGGCGTTTATCGGACTCAATGACCTTATCATACCCCCGCAGAATCAGAAGCATTACTGGCAGACCGCCGATATACCCGTCACCGAACTTCCCGCCGGACACTACATCCCGCTGAGCGAAATTGCAGGCATTGTCATGCCGGAAGTAAGAGGAATAGCCAGAAGATTCGGACAAGCCACGGGATACGACCGGGAAGCCTCTGTACAGCGTGAGGTGGCGCGGCATCTCGCCTCCCGCGTCCTCGGGATGAATCTCCCGAAGCATTGCCGCTATCTCGAGATAGGACCCGGCAGCGGATTTCTCACACATGCGCTCCTGCCGTCACTCAAGCCGGACAGCGCTGATTTTGTTGACCTTGCACTCCCGTCGTCACAATTCGGATACGCACCGTGCGAGAGATATCATCAGCAGGACGCCGAAGTATGGATTGAGATGCAGCCTGACAATACATACGACATCGTAGCCTCGGCAAGTACCATGCAATGGTTTGCGGATGCTGACAACTTCCTCCGCAATGCAGCGCGCGTGCTCCGTCCCGGAGGCATCGCGGCTATATCCACCTATGCCGAAGGCAATCTCGGCGAACTGGACGTCCTGCGCCCGGCGCCACTGCCATATCTCACCGCAGGACGGCTGCGGGAAATAGCATCATCATATTTCAATGAAGTGGAAGTGGAAGAGGATACGAAAGTGATGCAGTTTGAATCAAGACGCGATATGCTTATGCATCTCAAACACACCGGAGTGGGCGGCAGCGGCATAAAAATCCGCAACAGCATCACCCGACTGTCGGAACGCCCCACGTTAACTTACCGCCCGGTATACCTACTGATGAAAAAACCAAGATCCCTGCACATGAGTGACGGCACAGGGATCTCGCAAAAATAACTTGAAGAGATGAATAGATTTGAAAAAATTATATATCCGCTGACTGTAGCGGCGACATTGTTCATAGCCACCGCTTGTAGCAAAGATGAGCCTAAGAAGGATGGACCTAACAATCCCACGCCCGACTATGTTGACAAGGATATGAAAGATCCTAATGTCCCCATACCGGAGCTTTGAGCGTAGTCAGCACTCCTGAGTCGCCTTCAGGACGACTTTAGAACGCGTTAATCTGCAGAGAAGATACGGGGAGTCTCTACCTCGCCGGAGATTTCCTCGCCGGTGGAGAGGGTCAGTTTACCTCTGGATACGCCGCGCAGGTCATTCTCCAGCGTCCCCTCCCAGAAATCTCCGTTGACAAACTCCACACGCCAATTCACACCCTCAGGGAAAGAGAAACGGTCCTCTATCTCCAGTGAATCAGCCGTTTTCCAGGGCTTATCAACTATCGTTGATATCGATTTTATCTTTTTCACGGCATATACATTCTTCGCCGTCTCATATATCACACTCGGATTGACGATGATGAGCCACTCACCATTGTCAAGAAGCCGCTGATCGAGCGTCACGCGTATGCCGCTCGCGTCTGTATAGCTGCGTATAAGCCAGCTCTTGAAAGGACGGTGATAGTTAGTGAAGAAGGTGGCGAAATACTCTGTCGGAAGGACTGACTTTATGGTCAGAGGCACATATTCATCGCCCCACTTCGTCTTGCGGCTCTTTCCGGAGGCCAGAAACGCCCCCTCTTCCGTATTGAAAATACGGAATGTGCCTTTCACCCATCGTGTGCCGAAATAATTGAAGTTATTGCCTGTCACAGCATCTTTGGAGGGATGTGACAGAAGATTTCCCTTATCGTCTGCGGCCACATAATCTATCTTTGTATAGAAAGGACCGTAATATGTACCCTCCACATCAGTATTCATACCGGATTTGCGTACCGTACCCTCAAGAATAAGCATGGGAGCGGCTCCGGAAGTACTCCACACTTGCACCGGAGAATTATCTGCAAGATTCTCTTTGACTACCCAACCGCGTATCATCACAGGGATATTCTTGAAAGTAAGTTCCTTGAGCTTCTCCTTGCCCACAGGCTGATACTGCATCAGCGGATTCTGCGCATACACGCCTACAGCTGCGACTATGCCGCAGATCATCAACACGAAGCCTATTAGTAATCTCTTCATAAGAAAGGTAAATAATTCGTCGCCCCTAAATTAACAATTTCCCGAAAAACTGCAATAACTTATTCGGCTAAAATAGTAAAAATCGGCTAAAATAGCCGGAATAACCAAAATAGCCGGGACTGTCGGTATAGCCGGGGCTGTCGATATAGCCGGGGCTGTCGATATAGAAAACAGAGCAAAGAGATCAAAAAAAGCGGAATCCTCTCGGACTCCGCTTTCGACTGTGAAAATATTGCACTAACGTATCAGATTGCTCTGCCTTAATTTTTTCTGAGTTTGATCTCCTCCTCGGTCAGCTCCGGGTCGGTGCCCCAGTTTTGCGCTGCCAGACGCTTGTAATTATTATAGCGCCAGCGTGCATTGTCCTGAGCGGCCTTGAAGAGCTCTGCCGCAGCCTCCGGATACATCTTCTTCACGGAAGCGAAACGGACCTCGCCGTTGAGGAAGTCGTCAAATTTGCTCCAGTCAGGCTCCTTGCTGTCAAGGGTGAAGGGGTTGTTGCCCTTGGCCTCTTCATCAGGATTGTAGCGCCAGAGATGCCAGTAACCGCAATCTACGGCGTTCTTCTCCTCAAGCTGACTGTGACCCATGCCGACCTTCAGACCATGGTTGATACAGGGGGAGTAGGCGATGATCAGTGACGGACCGTCATAAGCCTCGGCCTCACGGAGAGCCTTCAGAGTCTGGGCATTGTCCGCACCCATAGCCACCTGAGCCACGTATACATAACCGTAGGTGGTAGCTATCAGACCAAGGTCCTTCTTGCGGATACGCTTACCGGCTGCGGCAAACTTCGCGATTGCACCTATAGGCGTTGATTTGGAGGACTGACCGCCGGTGTTGGAATATACCTCGGTGTCAAGCACGAGAATATTCACATTCTTACCGGAAGCTATCACGTGGTCCAGACCGCCGAAACCTATATCGTAGCTGGCGCCGTCACCACCGATGATCCACTGACTGCGCTTGGTCATATAATTTTTCAGACCCACAATCGAGCGGCAGATGTCACACTTGTCGGCACCCTTCTCTGCCTCTGCGAACCATTTCTCGCCGGCTGCACGCGATGCCGCGTCATCATCCTTGGCGGCAAGCCACGCTGCGGCCGCATCCTTGAGAGCTGCCGGAGCGTCGGATTCTGCCAGACCGGCGGCCAGGTCCTCGAGACGGCTGCGCATCTTCTCGTAAGCTATGCGCATGCCGAGACCGAACTCGCAGAAATCCTCAAACAGAGAATTTGCCCATGCCGGACCATGACCCTCGCTGTCGGTTGTATAAGGAGTGGAGGGTACCGAACCTGAATAGATGGAGGAGCAACCGGTAGCATTGGCCACTACCTCACGGTCGCCGAAGAGCTGGGTGATCAGTTTTACGTAAGGAGTCTCGCCGCAGCCGGAGCATGCACCGGAGAACTCGAAGAGGGGCTGTGCGAACTGACTGTTCTTCACATTGAGCTTCACGTCTACGAGACCGGACTTGTTGCTGACCTCCTCGGAGCAGTACTTCCAGTTGGGGGCCTCGCCGGTCTGCGTCTCCTCATGCTTCATGGTCAGAGCCTTCTGACCCTTCTTGCCGGGACATACATCGGCGCAGTTGCCGCAGCCGAGACAGTCAAGCACATCTACCTGCTGCACGAAGCGAAGACCGTCGAAGCCCTTGCCGATGGCCGGGATGGTGTGTTCCTCGCCGAAGGGAGCCTTAGAAAGCTCGTCTGAGTCAAGCAGGAAAGGACGGATAGCGGCGTGAGGACATACATAGGCGCACTTGTTGCACTGTATGCAGTTCTCCGGATTCCATTCAGGCACGAAGTTGGCCACACCGCGCTTTTCGTAGGCTGCTGTGCCCTGAGGCCATGTGCCGTCGACGCAGTCCACGAATGTGCTTACAGGAAGCAAGTCGCCGTCCTGAGCGTTGATAGGCATGGTCACGTTGGAGATAAACTCCGGAGCATCCACTTTGGCGGGAGCCTCGTCAGGAAGCTCGGCCCATGCGGGATCCACATCCAGTTTGTGGTATTCACCTCCGCGATCCACCGCCGCAAAGTTCATATTGACCACATTCTCACCTTTCTTGCCGTAGCTCTTCACGATGAATTTCTTCATCTGCTCGACAGCGAGATCCACCGGTATCACCTCTGTGATACGGAAGAAGGCACTCTGGAGAATAGTGTTGGTGCGATTGCCGAGACCTATTTCCTGTGCTATTCTGGAAGCATTGATATAGTAAAGCGAGATATTGTGCTTTGCCAGATACTTCTTGACACGTACGGGGAGATTCTTGGCCAGCTCCTCACCCTCCCAGATAGTATTGAGGAGGAAGGTACCGCCGTCCTGCAGACCGCGGGTCACATCATACATGTGGAGATACGCCTGCACATGGCATGCCACGAAGTTGGGAGTATTCACAAGATATGTGGAGCGGATGGGCACATCGCCGAAGCGGAGGTGCGAAC
>CAYSJG010000038.1:0-12914 GCA_964431295.1 uncultured Sangeribacter sp.
GGCACGGATTGCTCCATCGGTGTTTGAGACCGACGCGTCTACCGATTCCGCCATTCGGGCCTTTGCTGATGCAAAGTTAATATTTTTTATCCATTTACAAACAATCTCCGTCCTAAATAGACCTTAAATTGATATGAAATGTATAAAAAGAGCTTTTTCGACTTGCTCTTCACAACGCTGCCGCAATGACATTAGTCTTTAAGCGAGTTTTGAGCGACAGGAGTTGTCAGCGATAGGAGATTTTAGCCTGACGGAGCACTCTCCAACATCCATCCTCGAAGACTGCCGTGCCGGCGGACTCGGTGATGATCTCCTCCATGCCGTCGGTGGCTGCGATGTCGCGCGCCACACATCCGCGGGCGAGCCATTCCTCGGGATTGTCGAGCATTTTGTCCTGCATGGCGGTGTCATCGATCACTCTAAACGTACCTGTAAATCCATCGGAAGTGGTGAGCCTATAGACCGTCTTCCCCTCTACCGGGGACTTGTCGGCGCGCACAAAGAGGCCATCGCGATTGACTCTGCCGAGATAGATGTCGCGCTGTGCGGGACGGCGACGACGCTGCGGAAGCGCTGCAGAGGCGACAGCTTCCGCCTCGTGACGCGCAGCCTTGTCACGCTCCGACACCAGACGCGCGTTCTCTTCGCTGAGACGGAAGTTCTCCTCACGAAGATCGAGCAGCTGACGGTTGAGCGAGCGTATCTCCTCATTTTTGTCCGCCAAAAGAGCGGCATACTTCTCGCGCAGACGGGTCTCGGAAGCATTGTCGCTCACCACACGAACCGGAGTCGAGGCAGCATCCTCCTCACTGTCATCATCCCGGCCATAATCCGCCGAGGCCATGACAGCGTCGCTCACCGGCGCGCGACGCACCGGCTCGTCCCCGGGCTCGCGTGACTGACTGCTGACGTCCGCAAATTCCTCGGAAGACTTCATACTCTTGGAGGCGAAAATGACGAGCCAGATGACCACACCTACGAGTATACAGAGCGCCACAATATAAATCCACACGGAGACGCCGGACGACTTGCCGCTCTTCTCCTCGGCTACGGCCGAATCGGCAGCCATGCCGGCGATGGCGGCCTGCTCGGCCGCGCGCGCCAGACTGTCGGCAGCCTGCACGGCATCCTGAGCGGCCGCGGCACTGTCACTCAAGGTGACTATCTCCTTGCCGCCCGCTGCAGCAGGTTCCTCCTTGGGCTGCTCCTTCTTCTCGGCTGAGGGAGCGGTGACGCTCAGCTTGTTGAGACGACTCTTCACACGTCCTTTAGCCGAACGGCCCTTGTCGAGAAGTCCGGGAGACTTGAAGAAAGTGTCGGACCAATAGGCCACGAGCTTCTCCTTGTCCCAGGAGGCATAGTCGCCGGGGGTCTTCACCGCTTTGAAAGCGCGGATATTTTCCTGCTCCGTCTTCTTGAGCGACTTCTCAAGCTGCGCCATCGTCTTGGGAGAGAGTTCGTCGAGATACCCCGAACCGTCGTTGGCCCAGCGCAGGTATAGCTGAGCGGTGATGACACGCGCCTGCTCCATCTCTTCAGCGGTGACCGCACGGGCGAAGCCCGCGCCGAGAGCCAGCGCTGCAAGCAGGATTACTGTCCGCAATACTTTCATATGATTATTCCTCCTCTTTCATGTTGTGGAAGACGTTTTGCACATCTTCGTCATCCTCGAATTTCTCGAGCAGCTTCTCGATAGCCTCGCGCTGCTCCGGAGTCACCTCCTTATAGTCTGTGGGGATACGCTCAAATTCTGCGGACACTATCTCCGCACCGCTCTCCTCCAGGAATTTCTGGATATTGGCAAACTGGTCGAAAGCGCCGTATATGAGCCATTCGTCCTCCTTACCCTCGGCGGGTTTGATATGGAATACGCTCTTGTGGTCGAAGAGGAATGAAAGCGAGCCCTGGGTGCCCAGCGAGCCGCCGTGCTTGTTGAAGTAACTGCGCACGTTGGCCACGGTGCGCTGATTGTTGTCAGTGGCTGTCTCCACGACTATGGCGATACCGTGAGGGCCGTAGCCTTCATAGACTATCTCCTTATAATCCGAGGCATCCTTGTCGGTGGCCTTCTTGATGGCACGCTCCACTGTATCCTTGGGCATATTTGCGGCCTTGGCATTCTGCATGAGCACACGCAGACGGGGATTCATCGCCGGATCCGGGCCTCCGGCTTTGGCGGCGATGGTGATTTCCTTGCCTATACGTGTAAACGTGCGGCTCATATTGCCCCAGCGTTTCAGCTTGCGGGCCTTGCGATATTCAAATGCTCTTCCCATTTGTGAAGTGTATTACGTTATATTGCTGTGTTTAAGTGATGTCTTGTATTGAGGTTTTGTATCGGATATCGACGTAGCTCTGCCGGTGACACTACCGCAGACTGGCGCCGAGACGCTGCTCCAGACTCTTGACTATCTTCTGCATGACTGCATCAATCTGCTTGTCATTGAGCGTCTTGTCAGGATCCTGCAGAGTCATGCTCACTGCGTATGACTTCTTGCCGGCAGGGAGATGTTCCCCTTCGTATACATCGAAGAGGGTCACGGCGCAGAGAAGCTTGCCGCCGGCCTTCCTTATGGTCTCCTCCACTTCGGAGTAAGCTACGCTCTTGTCGAGGAGCAGCGCGAGGTCACGCTTGACCGGCTGGGTCTTCGGCAGGGGGGCGAACTCTGTGACATGGCGCACCGCCATCTTATATACCGGTGTCCAGTCAAGCTCGCAATAGGCCACCTGTCCTTCGATGTCGAAGAGTCGGAGTGTATTGCGCGCCACCAGCCCGAGATGTCCGAGATATACTCCGCTGCGGGATTCGATGACGAGACGTGCGGAAAACAGCGGAGTGGAATCCTGATGCATCTTCAGAGCCGACGCATCTACTCCGATACGGCGGAAGATGGCCAGCGCCACAGCCTTCAGGTCGTAGACGGTACCCTCGGCGGCACAGCAGTTCCAGCCGCCTTCACTGTAATTGCCGGTAAGCCAGATGCCGAGCTGCATCTTCTCCGAGTATGGTGTCAGCGGTTTCTCCGCAGAGGGCTCCGCATTCGGGTCAAACCGGTAGACATTGCCGAATTCATAGAATTTCAGATTGGTCTCCTTGCGGTTGACATTATGCGCTATGGACTCGAGGCCGCCGTAGAGGAGCGTCTGGCGCATGAGAGCCAGATCGCCGCTCAGAGGATTGAGCAGCTCGACGGCATTGGAGGCCGGATAGACCTCGTTGCCTTCGTAATATCTGCGTGAAGTCAGCGAATTATTGAGTATCTCCTGAAAACCGGCTGCCGTAAGCATATCGGAGACAAGCTGGCGGAGAGCGTAATTCTCGTCGGTGGAGCCGCGCTGCGAGAGAGTGGCGTGCATCACTGCCGGTATCTCCACATTATTGTAGCCATACACTCTGAGTATCTCCTCCACGACATCACAGGGACGGGTGACATCCACGCGATATGTGGGGACGGTGAGGAGCAGACGGTCCGGATCCTCTGTCTCCCGGATATCAAATTCGAGAGCCTTGAGTATAGTGAGTATCATATCGCGGGGGATCTCTTTGCCGACAAGGCGCTTGCAATAGTCGAGGGAGAAGTCTACCTGCGCGGGCTTCACCGGCTCGGGATATTCGTCCACCACCGGGCCGCAGATTTCGCCGCCGGCGAGCTCCTTGACCATAAGCGCGGCCACACGCGCCGCATAGACTGTGATCTGCGGATCGGTGCCGCGTTCGTAACGGAAGGAGGCATCGGTGCTCAGGCCGTGACGCCGCGCCGTACGGCGCACGCTCGTAGGATTGAACCACGCGCTCTCTATGAATATGGAAGTGGTGCTTTCGGTGACGCTGCTGTCAAGGCCGCCAAACACACCGGCTATCGCCATAGGCTTGTGGAGATCGCATATCATCAGGTCGGCGGCGTCGAGCGTCCGCTCCTCACCGTCAAGAGTGGTGAAGGGGGTGCCTCCGGGGCACTGACGCACTACGATTTCGCCCCCCTCGATTTTGTCGAGGTCGAAGCAATGCAGCGGCTGGCCGAGACCGAGAAGTATGAAGTTGGTGATGTCCACTATATTGTTGATGGGGCGCTGGCCGGCAGCCACAAGGAGCTCCTTGAGCCATTCGGGGGACTCGGCCACTTTGACGCCGCGCACGGTAACGCCGCTGTAACGCGGGCATGCCGCGCTGTCTTCCACCGTCACCTTCACGCCGCCGTCGGGGCGGTCGACAGCGAAGGACGAGTCGTCCGGCAGCCGAAGCTCCGGCAGTCCGGCAGACGCGTTGCCGCCTTTCTCCTCGAAGAGGGTACGCCACATCCAGGCCTTGAGGTCGCGGGCTGTGCCGTAATGGCTGGCGGCATCCACACGGTTGGGGGTAAGCTCCACTTCGAGACGCCAGTCGCTCTCCACATGAAAATATTCGGCCGCGGGGGTGCCGGGACGCACTCCCTCGGGGAGAGGATCAGGCAGGACGATGATACCGTCGTGGGAGGAGCCCAGGCCGAGCTCGTCCTCCGCACAGATCATGCCGGAAGACTCTACACCGCGTATCTTGGACTTACGTATCTTCACCTCCTTGTCGCCGTCATAAAGTACGGCGCCGACAGTAGCCACGACCACATACTGGCCCGCAGCGACATTCGGAGCGCCGCAGACTATCTGCTCGGGAGCGTCGCCGCCAAGATCCACCGTGGTGATATGAAGATGATCCGAGTCGGGATGGTCCACACAGGTGAGCACCTTGCCGATGACTACACCGCGGAGACCGCCGCGTATAGATTCCACTTCCTCCACAGTGTCACACTCAAGGCCAAGCGATGTCAGGACAGCTGCGAGCCGCTCGGCCGGCATGTCCACATCGATAAAACGCTTGAGCCATTTATAACTTATATCCATATATACTGATGATACTTTATACGGGCAATGTGCGGACTGATATGCGCCGCACACACTATGCGACCGCAAATTTAGTGATTTTCCGCCTAAAAATAAGAGTGATTTTCAACTTTTTTGCTAAATTTGCCTTTCAAAGTGTAGCAATGCCGCTACTTTAACCTCCGGCGCGACACTAACTACGCCGCACCGACCACGATAATGAAGATACATCACGAAGGCACAAATACTCTGATAATGCTATTTATCGTCCTCGCCGCCATCAATGTGCCGGTGTGGCTCTTTCTGCCTCCGTATATCCTCCCGGCGACACTCTCGGCGGTGTCGCTGCTCTTCTACAGCTTCGTATTCAACTTCTTCAGATGTCCCCACAGGATATTCCACGGCGACGCCACCGATCTTGTGGTCAGCTCTGTCGATGGCCGGGTAGTGGCCGTGGAGAGGGTCTTCGAGCCTGAGTTTCTGCACGCTGACGCCATACAGGTGTCTGTGTTCATGTCGCCGCTCAATGTCCACGCCAACTGGTTTCCCACCGACGGAGAGGTGATATATGTGAAGCACCACGACGGCAGATTCATCTCCGCATACCTCCCGAAAAGCTCTACCGAGAATGAACGGTGTACCGTGGGTATGCGTTGCGACAACGGACAGCGGATTGTGGTCCGGCAGGTGGCCGGAGCCATGGCGCGCCGCATTGTGACATACGCGCGAAAGGGGATGCGGGGGTCCATCGACGAGCATCTCGGATTTATCAAATTCGGCTCAAGGGTGGATCTTTACCTTCCCGTAGATGCTGAGATCCTCGTCTCACTCGATCAGGTCACCCGCGGAGGAATCACCCCGGTGGCGAAACTGAAGCCCCGCGCCGGCGCGCCGGACTCAAAGACCGATACCGCAAAGCAGCAACTACAATGAACTTCATACACAGAAATATCGCCAACGCTATCACCTGCGTCAACCTGATGGCCGGATGTACGGCCATCATCCTGGCACTCGGAGCTGTGGATACATCGTCCACCCCGCTCACTCACACACAGTGGGCGTGGATAGCTATCGGAGTGGCCGCCCTCGCCGACTTTCTCGACGGATTTACGGCGCGACTGGCACATGTATACTCCGAGCTCGGCAAGCAGCTCGACTCGCTCAGCGACAATGTCAGCTTCGGAGTGGCACCCGCCGCTCTCCTCTTTGCCGCGGCAAGCGCGTCACCGGGCAATCCCGCGTGGCTCCCCTGGTGCGCCCTATTCATCCCGCTCTGCGGCATGATACGGCTGGCGCGGTTCAATATCGACCCCTCACAGGCCACCTCGTTCAAAGGGATGCCCATACCGGCCAACGCTATCTTCTGGATAGGATATACCGCTATGGCACAGACCGCACCGCAACTCTGCGCTCCGCAATGGCTCATACCCGTGGTCCTGATTGAAAGCCTCCTTATGGTGGCGCCTTTAAGTATGTTTTCGCTGAAATTCAAAGATCTCTCCTTAAGCAAAAACTTCCACAGATACCTTCTGCTCGCCGCTGCCGCTGTAATGATCGGATGTATGGGTGTACCGGCCATGCTATGGATTATCGTCACTTATATCCTACTTTCCATTTTCTTCAGAGGTAAATGACTTTCATCGCAATTATCCTGCTTATAATAATTGTATGGCTCGTATTCGGAGAGTCCATCAAACGTGCGCTTTACGGCTTCATTGCCCGTAAGGCCGAAGACTCGTTGCGCCGCTCCATGGGGATGCCTCCACGCAAGGAGCAGAAAAAGAAGCGCAGCCAGCGCCGGGACAACTCCTCCGGCCGCAGCACCGGCCGTCACGCCTCCGGCCGACCCGGCGAACCGGTCATCCCCAAGGAATACGCCGAGGATGTGGAATTTGTGGAGATTAAATCTTACTCCGAAGATACCGTAATACGGGAGGATGCCTCCGGCAGACAGACCGTGGTAGAGAGCGAAAGCCAGATAGAGGAGGCTGAAGTCATCTCCATCACCCGCGATGACCGTCAGCGCGGAGATAAGGACACACCGGCATAAGACTCTCACCGCCAATGAGCAAGACACTATATATATCCGACCTCGACGGCACACTGCTCGACAAGACTTCCAAGGTCACGGAGACCTCCGCGGAGATGCTCAACAGGGCCATAGCCGCCGGCGCGCTCTTCTCTGTGGCCACGGCCCGCACTCCCGCCACTGTCAGCCCGCTGCTCAGCAAAGTGGATCTGAGGATACCTGCGGTGGTGATGACCGGAGTGACGCTCTGGAATCCCGCGCTCGACATCTATACCCACATACACCATTTCAGACCCGATGTGGTCAGAAAGGTCAGGGAGGTCTACCGCAGATGCGGTCTCCCCTATTTCCTCTACACTCTCCCGGACACAGGGCGGCCGCATACCCCTATCCGCATATATCACTCCGGACCACTATCGCCGGGCGAGAAGAAATTTATCGACGAGCGCAGACACTCCCCTTTCAAGATGATGGATATCCCCGACAACGGATGCAGCGACATACCGGACTGCGTGGAGGATGCGGTATTATTCTTCGCCATGCAGCCTAAAGAGCTCTCGGAGCCGGCTTATCTGCTCAATAAGGAGGTGGAGGGGGTCAACCCGATTTTCTACGGCGACCCGGCTTACGGACCGGAGCTCGCCATGTCGGAAGCGTTTCCCAAAGGTGTCAGCAAAGCTGAGGCCGCACGAAGACTCGCTGCTGAGACCGGTGCTGACAGAATAGTCGCCTTCGGTGACAATGTCAACGACCTGCCGCTCATGAGAGCCGCCGATGTAGCCGTGGCTGTCGGCAACGCCATACCGGAGGTGAAGCGGGAGGCCGATATCATTATCGGACCACATGACTCGGACGCGGTGGCGAGATTTATACTTGAGCAAACGGCCGGTTGATTTTTTCGCATCATGAAAAGGCTTAATTTCAAACTCTATGAGCAGCTGCGGACCGGAAAACTTATATTCCTGATAATATTTGTGCTTTCGGCTATCGTATTTCTAATCGTCAGCAACAATCTTGTCAAAGACCTCGCCGCACAGGAGAGGGAGAGGATGAATATCTGGGCAAGCGCCACCGAACGTCTCGCACAGGCCGACGCCAACACGGATTTCGAATTTCTGCTCGCCATCATACAGCAAAACAATTCCATACCGGTCCTCGTGGCTGACGAGAATTTCAATATTCTCGAATACCGCAATTTCAGACTCCCCGACAATCAGACATCGGACGGTCAGACCGAGACTCTGGTATCCGAATTATCTCCGGCCAATCGCGAATACCTCGTAAAGAGGCTCAAGGCTCCCGGAGGAGATACTCCGCTGACGGTTATGGCCGCCAAAAACGACCATTTCATACAGGTCAAGGTCTACGAAAACACATATCAGTATATCTATTACGAAGATTCCATACTGCTCCGGCGGCTCAGCCTCTATCCATACGTGCAGCTCGTGGTCATGCTCATCCTGGTGCTCGTGATATATTCCGCGGTCATCTACACCAAGAGAGCTGAACAAAACCGCGTATGGGCAGGACTGTCAAAGGAGACCGCCCATCAGCTCGGCACACCGATATCCTCGCTCATGGCCTGGACAGAATATCTGCAGACTACCGGCGTAGACCCTTCTGTAGTCCAGGAGATAGACAAGGATGTGAGGAGACTCTCCGTCATCGCCGACAGATTCTCCAAAATCGGCTCCGTGCCTGAACTGCAGCTCGAATATCTCAACCAGACTGTGGCCGAATCGCTCGACTATATGAAGGGACGCATCTCCGGACGCGTCAACCTTACAATGCATCTTGACGAGGATGACCACGGTGTGATGATATCGCGGCCACTCTTCGAATGGGTAATGGAGAATCTCACCAAAAACGCCGTCGACGCTATGGACGGCAAGGGTAATCTCGATATCTCCACCGGTATGGAGAAGGGTACCGTATGGATCGAGATCAAGGATACCGGCAAAGGTATCGCGCGCAAAAACTTCAAGACTGTCTTCAATCCCGGCTACACCACCAAGAAGCGGGGATGGGGACTGGGACTGACGCTCGTAAAACGAATTATTGAGGAATACCATAAAGGGCGTATCTTCGTCAAAGATTCCGAACCCGGTGTCGGCACTACGTTCCGCATCGAGTTTCCCGCCCTATAATTGATAACCAACCGATTAAACTGCAGCCTCCGACATGTATCCTACTCTTCGCCACCGCATACTGCAGGCTCTTCGCACGATCCCGACAAGGGCCATTGCCGCCGGCACGGTCATCCTCTTCGCTGCCACACAGGTCTGCGCCGACCCAACGAATAAAGCACATGCCCGCCCGGAGCTCCCCAAAGCCGAGCTCAAACAGCTCAACAAGACCATGAAGGCGGCATATGTCTACGACCATGATTACAATAAGAAGCTCGACTCCATCACAGCTATTCTCCACAAAACGCCCCACACCGATTTCAGGCGGCAGTGGACGCTGTGCGACAGACTCGCCTCGGCATATCTCCCTGTAAGAGCCGACTCCGCGCTCACATATTCTTCAAAAGCGCTCGACATCGCCGTGGCCAACGGACTTGAAGAGGAAGCCCTTCTCAGCCAGCTCGACAGAATCAACGCGCTCTCCACCATGGGGATGTTTGTGGAGGGGATGAGGGAATTTTCCCTCATAAAACCTGCCGGGCTGCCGCAGAATATAAAAATCGAATATTTCTCCACCGGACGAAGACTCTACGGATATATGCGCGCTATGGTGGAGGGGGAGACTCAGTTCTTCTCCGACTATACCGCCAAATATAAGCAATACAACGATTCGCTGGAATCTCTGCTCCCTGAAGGACAACCATTGAAGATCTTCCTGCAATGCGAGCATATGGTCAATTCCGGACGCTATGCGGAGGCCGAACCCATACTCACCGGACTGCTCAAACGTCTGCCCGAAAGCAACAATGTATACGGTATGGCGGCTTTCCAGCTCGCCATGGTCTATTACAACAGCAACGACCCCACCACAGGCGCCGCATACCTTGCCAAGGCTGCCATCTCCGATATCAAGGGTCCGGTCAAGGACGGACTCGCACTACCGGCACTCGCCTACTGGCTCTACGAACAGGGAGAGCTCAACGATGCCTTCAGATATATAAACTTCGCTCTCGAGGACGCCACTTCCGGCAATGCTCGCATACGCACTATGTCCATCGCCTCGAGACTGCCCATCATCGATGAGGCGTACAGACAGAAAATCAGCAGCTCGCGCGACGAACTCATGATATTCTTCCTCTTGGCATTGTTTCTGCTCGTCATCTCCGGAATACTGCTCTCCGTGCTCATGAGGCAGATAAAGCGCAGCCGCATCAAGTCAAAGAAGCTCGCGCGCACTTCACGGCTGCAGGAAACATATATCGGCAATTTCATATCCCTGAGCTCCACATACGCCAACAGACTGCAGTCGCTCCAGCAGCTCGTAAACCGCAAAATCGCCGCCGGACAAGCTGATGAATTGCAAAAAATTGTCAACAGCGGAAAATTCAACGATGACCTCACGGATAAGTTTAACGAAATTTTTGACTCCGCTTTTCTTGACATCTACCCGGACTTCATCGAGGATGTCAATGCGCTGCTGAAGCCCGAGGAACGCATAGAGCTCAAGGACCCGAAGGTCCTCACTCCGGAGCTACGCATCTACGCATTCGTAAGACTCGGAGTGGAGGAATCCACACGCATATCTCAGATCCTCAACTATAGCGTCTCCACTGTCTACGCCTACCGCAACCGCATGCGTAACAAAGCCACCGACCGTGAAAATTTCGATAGCAACATCAAGAAACTCCTCGCCGACAAGTAAGATATACTTATATGATATCTAATATCAGACTTATATTCTATATTTATATTTGTCTGTTTTTAGCATATTTATAATTTACTTACCTATATCAACCATTGTATCGGGACTAATATTAT
Organism: uncultured Sangeribacter sp.; assembly: GCA_964431295.1. GTDB lineage: Bacteria > Bacteroidota > Bacteroidia > Bacteroidales > Muribaculaceae > Lepagella. The sequence goes on from CAYSJG010000038.1 coordinate 10,831, forward strand.
TTTGAAAAGCTTCTCAGACGTGCTAATTTTGCATCGTCAGATTGAAACATCTTCAATCATACTCTTTGCTTACTAAATACGTTCTTAGCAAGGTAAAGAAGATTTACAGGTTTTTCAAAAGATATTATCCCGGCAAAATGCGAAAGCATCCGTAGGTTGTTTAGGTGTAAAGAAAAAGGTATTAGTTTGACACTAATCGTTTATGTTAGGTTTGTAGAAATAATTTTGATTCGCAAAACAGAAGCAGCTCAACCGTGAGGTCAAGCTGCTTTATTTATATCTTACACACACAAAATGCCGCGCATTTCCGCTAAGCTCCGCGATATATTGAGGCCCGGGCCGACGGGCAAGGCAACCCCGTAGATATGCTTATATCTGCTTGCCGAGCCAATAGCCGAAGGCGCACCCGAAAAGCCCTATAAAGACCGTCATAGCGCCGAATATCAGCCATATCTCGAATTGCCCCCGCTCGATATATTTCACACAGTCGAGAGTGAATGCGGAGAAGGTGGAGAATCCGCCGCAAAAACCCGTCATGCATGCAAGATTGAAGATTTGGCGGCTATCGCTGCTCCATGAGCATGACGGGCCCGCAAGCCAGCCGGCAAACACTCCTATCAGAAAACAGCCTATGGAATTGATTACAAAAGTAGAATAACCGGTCACCGAATTGCGCATCATAAGCAGCAACAGGTAGCGTACGAGTGCGCCCGCACCTCCGGTCACCGTCACCAACACACATTGCCAGAACATTGACATAGTCTCTGATATATTAGAGAAAGGGGCCGTGGCTCGTAAGCCCCGACCCTTTCATAAAATAGCAAATGTTTTATTATTTTATGGAGTTTGCTTTTTTATTTGCCCAGACGAGCTTCCTCGCGTGCTATCAGAGCATCTACCTGCAGACCGTTGCCAAACTGGAATTCGGGGAACTCCGATTTGATCTGCTTGAAGCAGTCAAGAGCTTTCTGATAATTCTTCTGAGCATCGTAGACGTTGGCCTGCTTGAACAGGGCTACCGGCACTATCTGAGGATTTCCTTCGGCCTCGCGGATAGCCTTGTTATAGGCGCTCACCGCATCGTCATACTTTTTCAGATTTACGTAGCAGTCACCAAGAAGAAGTGTGGACTGAGCCTTCATCACAGGATCGGAGGTGTAGAACTTGCTTACATACTTGGCGGCCTCCTCATACTTCCCGATGTTGTAATAGGCCTCACCGGCGGCGAGCGCTGCTACATTGCCTGCATCGAAGCGACCGTATTTGTCGGCCACTTTCGCAAATTCCTTGGCTCTAACTGTGTCATTGCCGTTGGCGGTCAGCTCTACCTGATTGTAAGCAGCCCAGGAATTGTTGAGACCCGGATTGCGGTATATCCAGAAATAGCTGCCGACAAAGACTGCTACCACTGCTATTATACCCACGCCCCAATAGATGGCTTTCTTATTGGAGGCCACCTTCTGGCCTGCTTCGGTAAGATGAGAATTTATATTCTCTATCGCATTGTTTTCCTGAGAGTTATGGTTTTCTGCCATTGGAATTTTCGTCTTTTTCTTTTTATGGATTGCATTGACATGCCACTATCCGAGGGCATTATCTCTGCAAAATTACACTTTTTTCCGCGCATTACCAAACATTTCCATCACAATTTTTCTCCAAATATCAATCCATACTATTAAAGGGCCTTGCGCAGGCGCGCTACCAGAATCCCCTGACGGTCGCGATATTTCGCTATTGTGCGACGCGACAGATTATAGCCTTTGGCCAGCAGTGCCTGACGTATCTTCTCGTCGCTCAGAGGATGCTTCTTGTCCTCGCTATCCACTATCGCTGCTATCTGAGCCTCTATCTGACGATTAGTCAAGGTCTCCTCACTCTCCTCGTCGCTCTTGTCGTCAGAGAAAAACGCTCGCAGAGGCATCACCGTACCCCACGGAGTCTCCACATATTTATTGTTGGTGGAACGAGACACGGCCGAGAGATCATACCCGGTCAGCGCGCTGATATCCTTTATCATCATCGGCTTGAGATTGTACACATCGCCGGTGTCGAAATATTCTTTCTGCAGCTTGACTATGGCCGTC
>CAYSJG010000039.1:0-12904 GCA_964431295.1 uncultured Sangeribacter sp.
AGAACAAGATCCAGGAGTATGCCTGGGACGAGCAGCAGGTGCAGCGCTTTGTCGACACTCACTGCGACGGCGACCGCAACCGTATGGTGCTCCAGCGATACAAAGGTCTCGGTGAGATGAATCCCACACAGCTTTGGGAGACGACCATGGATCCGGAAAACCGTATGCTGAAGCAGGTGCATCTGACGAATGCAGCGGAGGCCGACCATACATTCTCGGTACTGATGGGTGAAGAGGTGGCGCCGCGCCGCGAATTTATCGAGGCTCATGCCACTTACGCCAACATCGACGCCTGATCTGCCGGGCGGCATCGCTCTTATCTTATAAGTAATATAAATCTCTTATAAGTCTTATAAATCTTATAAGTCTTATAAATCTTATATAATATGAAGAATCGGATATTGATTATATTGTCGCTGCTGCTGATAGCCGCTATCCCGGCGGTGGCCAAGAAGAAGAATGCATCCCGAGGTGATGCCAAGCCGGTATTTGTCGAGAAGGTGTATGATATCGGGGTGTTCAAGGAGAAGAACGGGCCTGAGGCCCACGATTTCGTCTTTGAGAATCGTGGCGACGGCAATTATATCATCCTGGATGCCACAGCGGAATGTGGATGCACACGCCCTGAATACCCCAAGGACCCGATAGCTCCCGGCAAGAAGGGGAAGGTGAAGGTCACATTCAATCCCGCGGGACGTGTGGGACCTTTCGAGAAGACTGTCACAGTAAAGGGCAATTCTATGCCCCGTAAGGTGAGGCTGAAGATACGCGGCGTGGTCCGCTGAGTTTCGGCTTCGGCGAATACATGAATATATTTGGGGTGGCCCTGCGGTCACCCCTTTATTATATCTGTCGCTACTTTCTGTCGATATATCTACCGGTGTGAGAAGAAGAGCGACCAGCAGCGGGCATGGCGGAATGATGGCTCCGCCTCCGGCGAAACTATCAGCTTGACTCTCTGATAGAAAAGAGGATCGGCCACCGGGTCGGCGAGCCAGCTCAGACACTCAAAGGAGGGTGCGGCGCCGGAGGGGTCTCTTATCACCCGCAATTTCGGACAATCTTCCAATATGAGTTCGCCGAGCTGCGAAGGATTGCCGGGCAAAGTAATCTCCTTGAGCGACTTGCATCCGGCAAAGGCATAGGATTCCAAAGATGTCACGGTAGCCGGCAGATGCGCTTCCCGCAGCGATGTGCAGAGCGCGAAGGCATTGAGTCCAACTGCCTCCAGTGCCGATGGCATGGTGATACTGCGCAGCGACGCGCACTGCGTAAAGGCGAAGGCCTTGATTTCGGTGATGCCGTCATGGAGCCCCACCTTACGCAGTGACTCACAACGGATGAAGCATTCCCTCGGCACAACGCGTACCCCTTCGGGGAATTGAAATTCCTTTAATCTTGAGCATTCGCGAAAAGCGCCTTCCCCTATGGAGGCGAGCGACTGCGGCAGCCCTGTGACTTTCACCAGCGAATCGCATCCGGCGAAAGCATAATCGCCGATGACCATGAGCGAAGAGGGGGCCTCCACTCGCACTTCTCGGATGTCGCTGCGATTGCTGAAGGCGTATGCGTCTATCTGGCGAGTCTTCGCAGGTATGACGAGAACATGGCCGACTACCTCGGCCTTCTGCGCCGCCGCGGGGATAAATGCCGCCATAAGCGCAATGATGACGCCTATCACTGTCTGTCGAGTCATAATATATATTATTGTAAGATGAGGTCTTAATCCCGGAGGATGTATTCAGCCGCCGTCTCCGGAGCTGACTGTGTGCCGAGCTTGCCACGCATATTGCGGTAACCGCGCATCTGCCAGTCGCGCTGCGGCGAAGGCTGCAGCAATGGTGTGAGCATCCTCGCCACCCCTTCGACAGTACACTGATGCAGCAGCATCTCGGGTACGATATGATTGTTCATTATAAGATTGGGAAGGGAGACGAATCTGACATGGAGCAGGGATGCCATGAGCCTGTAAGTCCACCGCTTGCCGTTGGCCCGGTAACATACCACCTGAGGGGTCCCCAGCAGGGCGGTCTCGAGCGTGGCGGTGCCGCTGACCACGAGCGCCGCACGCGAGTATTTCAGCAGCGTGAGCGTGTCGCCGAAGACCAGCTGCATCCCAGGATCCTCGGCCGCCTCCCGATAAAACTTCTCCGGCACAGCAGTGGCTGCGGCCACAATATACTGGAAATCAGAAAATCGCTTTGCTGCCGCGATCATAATCGGGAGATTGGCGGCGATCTCCGACTTGCGCGAACCGGGGAGGATGGCTATTATGGGCCGCTCATCGTGGATGTCATTGCGTTCCAGAAAGTGACGCAGCGGTGAGATATGTCCCAAGAAGCGGGTGATCTCCTCCACGGAGGGATTGCCGACATATACCGCCCGGTCGTAGCGCTCACGCCGGTAGAAGTCCGGCTCGAAGGGTAAAATACAGTATAGATGGGAGATATATTTGCGGAAAGAGGAGATGCGCCATTTTTTCCATGCCCACAGCTTGGGAGAGATATAATAATCCACTCTCACGCCGAGCGAGGCTGCATAACGGGCCACTCGCAGATTAAACGAGGGATAGTCGACAAGTATCAGCCTGTCGGGCTTGAATTCGCGCACCATCCTGCGGGCCTGGGACAACTGGCGCGCCACCTGCGGCAGGGCGCGTATCACCGCGCTGAAACCCATGAGACTCATCTCGCGGATATGCACATCCGCCTCCACACCGGAAACTGCCGCCATCAGGTCACCTCCGAAAAAGCGAAACTCCGCATCGGCATCCTCACGACGGAGCGCTTCTATCAATCGAGAGGCGTGAAGATCCGCCGACGCCTCACCGGCTATCAATGCATATCTCATTTTCTGTGCTTAGAGCTTTGAGCTTAGAGTTGAGAGATTAGAGGTCATGAGAGGTACGAGGGGAGAGGTACGAGGTACGGGAGATGCTTTCTGCTATACTTTATTTTGCTTTTTGGCGTTTTATTAGCAGATTGCACTCCGCAATCCTGTTTGTACTTTGCAAATATAACATTTTTTTCTTAATGAGACGACTCCTATATATAATAATATCACTTATAATCACCGGCACCGTGGTCTCTTCCTGCATAAAGGACGGTATCACCACCGACTCGTCGGCGCAGCTCTCTTTCTCCCGCGACACGGTGTCGTTTGACACCGTATTCACCGACTTAGGCACCCCCACAGCGCGCCTTCTCGTATTCAACCGCAACGACAAGGGTGTAAATATCAGCAATATACGTTTTGCAGATACAAATTCCAAATTTTCAGTGAATGTGGATGGTGTCAGCGGCACCACTTTCAACGATGTGGAGATACGCGCCAACGATTCCATCTATATCTTCATCGAATGCTATATCCCGGCCACGGCTCAGAAGCAGCCTCAGCTTGTGGAGGACAAACTACTTTTTGATATCAACGGGCGTCAGCAGAGCGTATTGGTGGAAGCGTGGGGCCGCAATGTCACCCGTCTGCGCAATCTGACCGTCAAGGAAGATATGACGCTCACCGCCGAACAGCCGTACGTGATATTCGACTCGCTGAAGGTGGATCCTGGGGCTACACTGAAGATCGAACCCGGTGCGCAGCTGCTCTTCCATGACAAGGCATCGCTGACTGTCGGCGGAAGACTGGAGGCCATAGGAGAGCCAGGCAAGATGATAGATATGCGCGGCGACCGCCTCGACAATGTCCTCCCGGATGTGGGCTATGACATACTCTCCGGACAGTGGCAGGGCGTGAGGATACTCCCCGGTAGTTTTGAAAACCGCATGGAATATGTGAATATGCGGAGCACCGTACACGGCCTGGAGGTAGACTCTACAGCCGTGACCGACCGCAAAAAACTGACCCTGGTAAACTCCTGGCTTCACAATTCGCAGTCCACGGCCTTGAAAAGCGTGCGCGCGGCCGTGGATGCATACGGATGTGTATTCTCTGAAGCGGCCGAGTCTGTGGTCAGCCTCAACGGGGGCGTACATAATTTCGTGCAATGCACCCTCGCCAACTATTACCTCTACACATACCCCCACGCTCCCCTGCTGAATCTGACTCACGTCCTCCCTGAGGAGGCGCAGCAGGACGGTGCGCCGCTGATGCAGGCCACCTTCGACAATTGCATACTCTACGGTCTCTCTAGCGACATCGACCCCGGCGACCTGACCGGCGCCGATGTATATCTGCGCAACTGCCTGCTGAAAAGCGAGGGGAAGAACGACAGCAATTTCATCAACTGCATCTGGGGAGAAGATCCGGAATTTCTGACCATCCGCGAAGATTACATCTTCGACTACAGAGTGCGCGACAGTTCACCGGCCGTCAACGCCGGCGACGCGCAGTATGTACAGCCCTTCTTCCGTCTGGACATCCTCGGCGATGACCGTCTCCTCGCCACCCCTGTGACAACAATAGGCGCCTACGCAAAGCCGGTAGACGCCCCGGAGCCGGAATCTTAGGGATCGCCCGAGCACGGGCGATAACACAACCATGCCGATAAAAGGGAGCGGAGAGCTAAGGAGCCTCGGAGATGCGCAGCGCGAAGCTTTCGGCGCAGCGAGCGGCAGCTCGCGTCCATGGCGAGCGAGAGCAAGCGGCCGCAGCGAGCGGCAGCTTGCGTCATATGGCGGGCAGGCGGCGGGAGCGCACGGCAGGCGGCGCCGACGCCGGCGCAAAGGCCGCATTGACTCCGGCCACCGCCTCCTCAAGCATCTCCGTGGCTGCCCCTCCGGCAGGCCATCCCGCCGCTTCCATCCAGTCGCGACTCAACGATGCTACCAGAAAGACAGTCAGCATCCGCTTCAAAGCCGCCGGCGTGACACGCATTCCGCCGCCACCCTCCCGCTCGTCGAAGCGGAAGCCATACCCCTCTGCTGTGACATCAAAGCCCGCAAGAGCGCTCAGACGTGAAGAGAGACGGACCGCACCGGCGTCACACAGCATCTCGCTCCACGCATCGTCACCCTCCAGACCCGTCACTGTACGCAGAAATTCGTCAGATGTCACTCCGCGCATATCCGCGATATGACTCACAAGCACCATTATCTCACTACGTATCTCACCCTTGCTGATGAAAATTTCCATTATTTTCGCACTTTTATGTGAATAAATTTTGCTATCTGATATTTTAGCACTAATTTAGCATCGCATAAAATATTACCAATCATATTTTATGATTTGCAAAAGGCTCCACACAATTCAAAGCAGACACCTATGACTACCGACATGAATACAGACTTGACAACCGGTACGACTACCGGCACGAGCAGAACATCAGATGTAAAAACGCGATTGCTGCTGTATCTCAAGCACAAACGCTTATCGCAACGTGAATTTACCGAACTATTGGGGGTAAGTCAGGCATACATAGGGGCGATGCGGCGTCAGCCTTCCCCGGAGAAGATAGAGCGCATACGTTCGCTCTTTCCGGACCTTAATACAGACTGGCTCCTTTACGGCGACGGCAACATGCTCCGGGACACGGAGGAGCGTCCACAAGCCGACATGATACCGCTGCTACCTGTAGAGGCTTTCGCGGGCACTCTCCAGGACTTCTCCCAGGGTGTCGGGATATCTGATTGCGAGATGATAGCCTCCCCCATACGTGGAGCGCAATATGCCATCCGTGTGTCGGGAGACAGCATGGAGCCGAAGATACATGACGGCTCTACGCTGATTATCCGCCGCATCAACGAACGTGCATTCATACCCTGGGGACACAGCATGGTCATTGATACTGAAAACGGCGTGCTGATCAAGGAGGTATTTCCCGATGACACTCAAGCCACATGCATAGAGGCGCGCAGCATCAATCCGAAATATCCGCCTATCCATATCCCGCGCGAAAGCATCTACGGCCTGTACCGCATACTCGGCATCGTCACGCTGACACCCACCTTCTGACTACGGATTGCCCGGCGGCGAGGGCTATAATGCGACGAGGGTGTGCCGAAAATTCGACACACCCTCTTTCTTTGAAGCCGGACTGCTTTTGCAGCCTCTTGCTCCGGATATATGCTTGGTTGACGGTTTTATTTCTTGCCTTTACGCTCTTTGCGGTCCTGCTTTCTTGCGCACTTCATATCCTTGCTGCCAGGTCGGTTGCCGGCGTAGGGACGGAATTTCTGACCGCCACGGGGAGAGTCGAGGAAGGCATTTTCGAGAAATTGCGTATACTGCTCGGGAGTCAGGATCTCCTTGAGGGAGGAGAGATACTTGCTGCGGCTGTTACGTGCAGCCTCGCGCTGCGTCTTGCGGGCCTCATCGCGCGCCTTGTCGGCGGCGGCACGCGCCTCCTTGCGATCTTTAGCGCATTCCTTCTTCAGCGCCGCGATGCGCTCCTTCTGAGCATCAGTGAGCGTGATGCCATCAAAGAAGGGAGCCTGCATGCAGCAGGAGTCAGGTGCGAAGCATCCGTTGGGTCCGCCGTTGCGGAATCTTTGCGGTCTGTCGCCACACAGAGCCACCTCCGGAGGACAGGGAGCGTCGCAGTTCTGACGAGCCGGGCAGACCTGTGCGCGCGGACAATTGGCGGGACAATTATTGCTATCATTATTGCCGGAGGGAGTCTGGGCGAAAGCCGCCGGCAGCATCATGGCCGACATGGCTAATGTAATCAATATCTTCTTCATATTTTATGGATTTTTTACATCATTAAGACATCCATGGAGGGCCGGGAGTTTAAATATCCATGAGTTAAAAATAATTAAAGCTCCGGGAAGACGCGAGCTGACGCTCGCTGCGCCGAAAGGCTTCGCGCGGCACATCTGCTCTGACCTATTACCCCTGATTTATGCTCTCTGACCTATGACTTATGCTCTCTGACTTATGACTTATGCTCTCTGACTTATGACTTATCTTTTGCTCTTTTCGCAAAAAAGCATTACATTTGTGCATCTATTGGCTGTCAGACTTCCAATGGACCGATTTTTTATGAGCATACAGGATACAGAACAGGAGATAATCGAAGAGTTTGCGGATCTAACCGACTGGATGGACCGCTACGCTTATATAATAGATCTCGGCAACACTCTGCCGGCATTTCCGGAGTCGGAGAAGACACCGGCAAATCTTATCGAGGGTTGTCAGAGCCGTGTGTGGATAGCCGCGAAACTTGACGATAACGGCAAAGTGCATTTCCAGGCCGATTCTGACGCCTTGATAGTCAAGGGGATTGTAGCCCTGCTGATGCGAGTGTTTGATGACCGCACACCACGCGAGATATTGGACGCCGATCTGACCTTCATCGACAAGATAGGCCTGTCCGAGCATCTCTCCCCTACGCGCAGCAACGGTCTACGCGCGATGGTCAAGGAGATAAAGAACTATGCCAGAGCCTACGATGCCCTGCAAAAAAAGCAATAAGAGCATCAACTCATCAAGGCGTAAACGCATCAACTCACAAACACAAAAAATCATCAACTCATAACCTAAACAACCTTAAATCAAATGTTTGCCAACCAACCGAAAGGCCTTATACCGGCCGCGCTGAGCAACATGGGCGAACGCTTCGGCTACTACATCATGAATGCGGTACTGGTGCTCTTCCTATGCTCAAAATTCGGCCTGAAAGAAGAGACGGCCACCCTAATCTACTCATTTTTTTACGCGGGCATCTATGTGCTCAGCCTTGTAGGCGGTATCATAGCCGACCGCACGCAGAACTATAAGGGGACCATCATCTCAGGTCTGATAGTGATGACCCTTGGGTATGTGGTGCTCTCCTTTCCGGTGTTTGCCACCGCGGAGAACACGACCTGGCTGCTGACAGTGACCTGTCTGGCTCTCTTCCTGATAGCCTTCGGCAACGGTCTCTTCAAGGGTAACCTGCAGGCAATAGTAGGCCAGCTCTACGACAATCCCCGCTATGCGGCACAGCGCGACAGCGGTTTCCAGATTTTCTATGTATTCATCAACATCGGCGGCCTTGTAGCGCCCTTCATCGCCCCTATGCTCCGCTCATGGTGGCTTGATGTGCACGGGCTCATCTACAACTCCGACCTGCCGGCTCTCTGCCATCAGTATCTGAGCCTCACCGACAGCATGACAGAGCAAAACATGAACAACCTCTACGCTCTGGCAAGTCAGGTAGGCGGACATATCAACCCCTCCACCGTTCCGGCTGAGGTATCCGCTTTCTGCTCCGAATATCTGAAGATCTTCAACGAAGGCATCCACTACAGCTTCATAGCTTCTGTAGCCGCCATGCTGATCTCCCTGGGTATCTTCCTGGCCACCAAGCGCGGTCTTCCCTCGCCCGCACGCAAGGAAGCCTCCGAGACAGTCAAGATTACCGCCGCCGAGAAGCAGGCCATGGCCAAAGAGATCAAGCAGCGTATGGGCGCTCTCTTCGCAGTACTCGGCATCGCCATCTTCTTCTGGTTTTCATTCCATCAGAACGGAACCTCTCTCTCCCTCTTCGCACGCGACTTCGTGAAGACCGACTCAATCGCACCCGAGATATGGCAGGCCCTGAATCCCTTCTTCGTCATCATACTCACCCCGGTGATCATGTGGTATTTCGCACGTCTGGCCCGCAAAGGAAAAGTCATCTCCACGCCGCGCAAGATAGCCATCGGCATGGGACTTGCCGCGATAGCCTATATCTTCCTGACCATATTCAGCGCCATCCAGGACTATCCCTCCGGCGAAGCATTCCGCGAGATGGCCACCGGCATGCGCGAGACACTCAAAGCCGGTCCTTGGGTACTCATCCTGCTCTACTTCTTCCTGACAGTAGCAGAGCTCTTTATCTCGCCGCTGGGCCTCTCATTTGTATCAAAAGTCGCTCCCAAACACATGCAGGGCCTCTGCCAGGGTCTCTGGCTCGGCGCTACCGCCGTAGGCAACCTGCTGCTGTGGATCGGCCCGCTGATCTACAACGCCTGTCCCATCTGGACGGCATGGGTCGTATTCGCCGGTGTCTGCATCATATCCATGTCTGTAATGTTTGGCATGGTGAAGTGGCTTGAACGCGTCACGGACGAAAAGCCGGCATAATCTCTCTGATTGGACATAGGATTTATAAGACTCATCGGCTATGAGTCTTATAAATCCTATACGTCTTATACATATTATAAGTCTTATAATTCTTATAACTCTTATAAGTCTTATAAGGGCGATTAATTTGCGTATTATAAAATAAATCGCTACCTTTGCAGCGTTACAATAATGGCGAGGCAAGATCACCGAGCCGAATAATACATATTAACACAAAGAGAGTAGTCAAGTTTCGGTATGCCGAAACTTGAATATTTTATTATCAAACCTAAAGAAAGAAGAGACACAACCATGGCAACTTATATCACTCAGGAGGGTTACAATAAAAAGATGAAGGAGCTGGCCGAACTCGAGGCGCAGCGTCCCGCCATCAAGCAAGCCATCGCCGAAGCACGCGACAAAGGCGACCTCTCCGAGAATGCCGAGTATGACGCCGCCAAGGAAGCGCAGGGTATGCTGGAGATGAAGATCTCAAAGCTCAAGGAGCTGATAGCCTCCGCACGCATCATCGACGACTCCAAACTCAATACCGACGAAGTGCAGATACTCAACAAGGTGACCATCCGCAATCTCGGCAACAACATGGAGATGACCTACACCATCGTCACCGAGAGCGAAGCGAATCTCCGCGAAAAGAAGCTCGCCAACAACACTCCGATAGCCCAGGCTCTGATGGGCCACAAAGTGGGCGACCGCGTCACCGTAAAGGCGCCGGCAGGCGAGATGAACTTCGAGATCCTCAAAATCGAAATCTGACCGACAAGCTTCAGCCGTCGGACATAAACACTCCACACAGGACGGCTCTTAATGGCCGTCCTGTATTTTTTTGACACCTGAATTACTATGACAATATTTTCAAAGATCATCGCCGGAGAGATACCCTCCTATAAAGTGGCGGAAAATGACCGCTTCTACGCCTTTCTCGACATCAACCCTCTGAAATGGGGACACACGCTGGTGGTGCCCAAACAGGAGACAGACTATCTCTTCGACCTGGACGACGAGCAACTCGGCGAGATGATGGTCTTCGCCAAGCGAGTGGCCGCAGCGATCAAAAAGACTCTCCCCTGCCGCAAGGTCGGCGTAGCCGTCCTCGGTCTGGAGGTTCCTCACGCTCACATACATCTGATCCCTCTGGAGAATGAGGGGGACATGGACTTCAAAAAGAAGATCGCAGACCCTGCTCCCGAGAAGATGCAAGAGATCGCCGCCGCCATCGCCGCTAATTTCTGACGCCCGGCGCCCGCCGAAGACGCGAGCTGACGCTCGCTGCGCCGAAAGCTTCGCGCGGCACCTTAGCTCTCCCTCTGACCTCTGACTTCTGGATTCTGACTTCTGACTTGACTTCTGGATTCTGACTTGACTTCTGGATTCTGACTTCTGACCTCTGACTTCTGACTTGACTTCTGGCTTCTGACTTGACTTCTGGATTCTGACTTGACTTCTGGCTTCTGACTTCTGACCTCTGACTTATCTCCCCTTCCTTACTCCTTACTGCAATGATTGAGATCCGCAATTTTATTAAGATTTACGAGCAGTCGTTTGTCGACAACTGGAATCTTCCCGCCCTCACTGACTATGTGAGCGGCAAGTGTATCACTTACGGCGATTTCGCCAAGGACATCGCAATGGTGCATCTGCTGTTTAAGTCACTCGGCATAAAGCCCGGCGACAGGATAGCTCTCTGCGGCAAAGACTCGTCCGAGTGGGTCAAGATCTATATGGCGACTGTGACCTACGGTGCAGTAATCGTCCCGATTCTCGCAGATTTCAATCCTTTAGACATAACTCATATCGTCAATCATTCGGAGGCCAACCTGCTATTTATCAGCGAGCACGTCTGGGAGCATATCGAGCCGGAGTCACTGCTTAAGGTACGCGGAGTCATGGGTCTGGATAGCCACAGACTGCTCTACGAACGGAGCGGCGAGGAGCTTGCCCGCGAGACACGGTTGCTGCACCGCCGTTTCCGCGCCCGCTACCGCGAAGGGTTCCGCTGTCCGGATGTGAAGTATATCGACCGTCCCAATACCGAACTTGTCGAAATCAACTATACCTCAGGTACTACCGGCTTTTCGAAGGGTGTGATGCTTACGGGAGAAAATCTGGCCGGCAACGTATGCTTCGGAATCAACAGCGGACTGCATTACCGCAGTTCGCGGGCTCTGGCTTTCCTGCCGATGGCCCATGCCTACGGTTGCGCCTTCGACATGCTCACTCCCCTTGCTGTAGGAAGCCATGTCACCATACTCGGCAAGACACCTTCACCGAGAGTGCTGCTCAAGGCGTTGGCCGAAGTGAAGCCCAATCTGGTGATCTGCGTACCGCTGATACTTGAGAAGATCTACAAAAATCAGATATTGCCGCTCATCTCCAAGGGGACAATGCGCTGGACGCTCGCCATCCCGTTTTTGGACTCATATATCTACTCCAAGATACGCAAAAAACTTGTGGACGCCTTCGGCGGATGCTTCGAGGAGGTGATAGTGGGGGGCGCGCCGCTCAATCATGAGGTGGAGGAGTTTCTGCACAAGATCAAATTCCCCTTCACCGTAGGCTACGGCATGACCGAATGCGGTCCGCTTATCTCCTACACCCCCTGGAGGGAATTTCAGGTCGGTTCTTCGGGCCGCACCCTCCCCATCATGGAGACCATGGTGCTATCCGACGATCCGGAAAACACTCCCGGCGAGATCTGCGTGCGCGGTGTCAATGTAATGAGCGGATATTACAAGAATAAGAAAGCCACCGACATGGTGCTCACCAAGGAGGGATGGCTGAAAACGGGCGACATGGGGACCCGCTCGGCCGACGGGACACTCTTCCTGCGCGGACGCTCCAAGACCATGATACTCTCAAGTTCCGGCCAGAACATCTATCCTGAGGAGATTGAAGCCAAGCTAAACAATATGCCGTTTGTGGCCGAGAGTCTGATAGTGGAGAGAGAGGGGAAGCTGGTGGCTCTCGTCTACCCCGATTATGAGTCAGTAGACCGCCTCGGCATCTCCCCCACCGAGCTGAGCGACAGCATGAACAATGTGCTCAAAGAGCTCAATTCGATAGTGGCGCCTTACGAGCGGATCTCGCGCATCATCCTGATGCCCTCTGAATTCGAGAAAACGCCCAAGCGCAGTATCAAGCGATTCCTATACCAGAATTAGACCCCATCTCACAAAAAATGAGATATTTTTGCCATAAGAATGCATCTTATTTCATATTTTTGACTAATTTTGCGAATAGGTAGAGAAATACCAATAAAAACGACTAATATACACAAAAACTCATAATACCATCTTATTTATTTTAATTACCAATAACCGACAGAATTCCGAACAGAGCAGCGATGCTTAATCCGGAGTGAATACCCCAAAAGACATGGATACAGAAAAGAAACCCAAACGTCCTCGCATAGGAGCCATCCCCGGCGCCTCGGAAGCCTCTAACCTCGAAACCAACTATTCCCAGGCAACATCTACCGACAACCAGTCACAGACAACCGAATCCTCAGATCAGACAGCCGGCGGCTATCAGCGCCCGGCCTATCAACCATATCAGCGTCGCGAAGGCAGCTACCAGCCGCGTCGCTACAATCCTCAGGGGGAGGGCTATCAGCCCCGTATGAACAATGGCTACCAGCCTCGCCAGAACGGCTACCAGCCCCGCCAGCAGGGTGAAGGCTACCAGCCCAGACAAAACAACGGCTATCAGCCCCGTCAGAACAACGGCTACCAGCAGCGTCAGGGTGGTTACCAGCAGCGCAACAATCAGGGCTATCAGCAGCGTCAGGGAGGCTATCAGCCCCGCCAGCAGGGTGAAGGCTATCAGCCCAGACAAAACAACGGCTATCAGCCCCGCCAGCAGGGTGAAGGCTACCAGCCCAGACAAAACAACGGCTATCAGC
>CAYSJG010000040.1:0-6918 GCA_964431295.1 uncultured Sangeribacter sp.
CGTGGTATCAGCCCAGTGCCGCACGTTAAGGCACCCTATGAATAATGTAGGTTAGGGTGATTATACTGATAGATTCAGACTATGTCCGGATCGAATATCGCTTTGCAAGTATTTATTCTGGAATAGATGCCGGAATCGCTGAAAGAGGTAATTGCTTAGGAAGAGTCCATGAGAAAAAAGGTTCTACTGATAACTTTCACCTTCGACAAACCGGCTTCGCCCTCCTTGAAAGTCCTTAGAAATTATTTTTGGAGTGATTGTACTAATAACTCGAGGTTATTTTGGTCGCCAGCTCGTTCATCGCTATGCAATCGGCGCGCGAAAGGGATGCCGGAGCCGGTTTGCCAAGGGAGATTATGAGGAGGCGTCCTTCGGAGCAGAGGCTGAAATCATGCTTCGCCGGCTTGAACAGATCCGGAAAGGCTTCGTGAGTGATAAGGATGATTTTGCCGCCCAGAGCCTCTGCCTCGCCACGTATTGCCTTCTCCGCCGCTGAGATAAAGGGAGAGACAAGGACCGACCCTCCGGACGCGCCCTCTATCCATGCTCTCCTCTTCTCCTGCTTCTCCTCTTCAGAATACCGCCGGCTGATTTTTACGGCCATCTTGTCGGGATTGCGCAGAAGAAACAGATTACCGTAAGCCTGACATTCTAAAGCCCCGATCTTAAGAGCGCGCACTCGCTGAAAAAAGCTCGGATATTGCCGCCGCATGGCGAGACGATGAGGATTCTCCCGAATATATCTGTACCAGCCGTCAAGACTACGGTCATCATAAAGAGGCTTGTCGCAATAGCCATCCTCAAAAATATCCTCAGGACTTACCGGCAGCTGCATATCCTCCGAATACCGCCGGGCTATTCTTTCCTTAAGATGAGCGATATAAAAATCCAGATGCTTATCCGAGCGGAAGAGGACCTGCAGAATCAGATGCAGATGATCCGGCATCACGCAGAATTGATGAATCTTCAATATCGGATAATCATAAGCCAGACGCAATATCATCTTTGCGATTATCCTGCCCGACGGCGACTCCTTGACAGCCGCACACCCGGGATTGCCATATGGGATCCTTGCATCCCCGATGATACTGCCGAAATCTTCGAAGCCCTTCCTTTTCTTCAGAATAATATGATAGATGAAAGGATTGCGATAATCATGATGAAAAGAGCGACGATGATAAGAATGGACACCGGAATCGCCAAAAGGCCTAATAACCTGAGAAGAATTCATAATAAAAGAAATAAAAAGAAAAGCCCCCCGCACCAAAACACCTACGACAAACCGGCTACGCCGCCCCGCCTAGCAGCTGCCTCCTTGCCGCTGCCTCCTCGCTGCTCCCCTCGCTGCTCCCCTCGCTGCTCCCCTCCTCTGCTGAGAGAGCCTCCTTGCCGCTGCCTCCTCGCCGCTGCCTCCTCGCTGCTCCCTTCGCTGCTCCCTTCATCGGCTGAAAGAGCCTCCTTGCCGCTCCCCTCGCCGCTCCCTTCGGCTGCTCCCTTCGGCTGCTCCCTTCGCCGCTCCCCTCCTCTGCTGAGAGAGCCTCCTTGCCGCTCCCCTCGCCGCTCCCTTCGCCGCTCCTCTCCTCTGCTGAGAGAGCCTCCTTGCTGCTCCCCTCGGATGCTCCCCTCGCCGCTCCTCTCCTCTGCTGAGAGAGCCTCCTTGCTGGCGAAGCCGGTTTGTCGAAGGTGAGGGCGAAGCCCGGTGAGGTGAGGGCGAAACCCGGCCGGGCTGAGGCGGCTGAGCCGGGCAGCCGGGGCGGGGGGCGGGCCGGCGGAGGCGGTCAGAAGATTTTGCCGTAGGAGTCGCGGTCTAAGGAGCGATAGCCTAATGCTTCTGCCAGATGCTTTACTTGCACCGGCGAGGAGGCGGCTGCCTCTATTGCCTCCTGATAGCCGGGGGCATCCGGCGCCGGTATTTTGAGTCCCGCTTCGAGATCGGCTATCGTGCGCGCCACCCGGAGAATGCGGTCGAAGGCGCGCGCTGACATGCTCAGCCGCTCCATGCGCTCCTGCAATTTTCTCAGTCCCTCTTCATCAGGCCATGCGAAAGCCCGCAGCTGTCGCGAATTCATCTGAGCATTACAATGCACTCCGGCAATATCCCTGAATCGGGCCTGCTGCACCAGTCGCGCCGCGATGACTCTCTGACGGATAGCCGCGGAGCTCTCCGCCGGCGCCGCGGAGGTAAGGTCAGCAAATTCCACCGGCTGAATCTCCACCTGCAGGTCGATTCGGTCCAGAAGAGGGCCTGAGATGCGATTCATATATCTGCTTACAGCGCCCGGGCCGCATGTACAGGGACGGGTAGGATGACCGTAATATCCGCATGGGCATGGATTCATGGAAGCCACGAGCATGAAAGAAGCCGGATAATCGACTGAATATTTGGCTCTCGACACCGAGATGACACGGTCCTCGATGGGCTGTCGCATGACCTCGAGCACCGATCGCGGAAATTCAGGAAATTCATCCAGAAAGAGGACGCCGTTATGAGCCAGCGAGATCTCACCGGGCATGGGATTGTTGCCGCCCCCTACGAGCGCCACAGGCGAAATCGTATGATGAGGCGATCGAAACGGGCGAGAGGTCATCAGCATGGAGCCCCGGCCGAGTTTGCCGGCCACACTGTGTATCTTTGTGGTCTCAAGCGCTTCGGCCATGCTCAGCGGCGGCAGAATAGAGGGGAGGCGCTTGGCAAGCATTGACTTGCCCGCTCCGGGAGGTCCAATAAGGAGGATATTATGTCCTCCGGCGCAAGCCACCTCGAAGGCTCTCTTCACCCCTTCCTGCCCCTTGACATCGCTGAAATCCTCGGCAAAGTCACGACTGGCGGCCTTAAACATGGCCCGGGTATCAATCCGTGTAGGGCTGACGGTGCCGGTGCCATTGAGCACCTCCACCGCTTCAGACAGCGATTGCACGCCATATACATCGATCTTATTGACCACAGCGGCCTCGGTGACATTATCCACCGGCACAATGAGCTTTTCAAATCCCATCTCCCGGGCTTTAATGGCCATGGGTAGCGCCCCCTTGACGGGGAGTACGGATCCGTCGAGCGCCAGCTCGCCCATCATCATCACACGGTCAAGATTGTCAGCCTGCAGCAGCTTGGCCGCCTGCATGACCCCTATGGCCATCGGCAGATCGAAAGAGGCGCCCTCCTTCTTGACATCCGCCGGCGAGAGATTGATCAGCACCTTCTGATGCGGAGGGGTGATACCGCTCTGCCTCATGGCGCTGATGATACGCTCGTGACTCTCCTTGACCGCAGTATCCGGTAGTCCTACAATCACAAAACTCACACCCTTCTCCACGACGGTCTCGATAGTGACCGGCGAGGCTTCGATACCGTTGATGGCGGCGGAAAATACTTTTGACAACATAAGGTATTACTTTTTACTCCCCGTATCCTTGTTAGCGGCAGCCTGAGCGCCGGCCTGCTTGCCGGAATTGATCTTTCCGTCAGCTTTGCCTTCTCTCCTTTTACCGACCTCGGTGCGGAATCTGCCTCCCGCCTTCTCTCCGCTGTCGCCGCTATACAGGATTTTCCCTTTTCCGTCCGCCACAATATACCACGGCGTCTTGCCGAGTCCGAGCGCCATGACATAAGGCTCGGCATATTCTCGCGGCATACGCGCGCGCACGGCGCCTTGCAGCGTGTCGCGTCGCAGAGCGGTCGTCCAGGTCAGTGAATCGCAGGTGAGGTATAATTCCACTATATTGCGTGCCGCGGAGTCTTTGAATTCCCGACACAGCTGCTTGACCAGTTTCATCTCTTCGCTGTCGTCAGAGGGCATATTGGCGCGGAAATAGAGCAGTGAAGGCCGTCCTTTGGCAAAATGGACTGTATCGCGGCCTGTGGAAGCGGTCTGCAACACCATCTCTGAGGGCAGTTTTACCGCCCCGGTATTTTCAAGAGCGCCCGACATATCTGCCCGGGCGAGCAGGGCCGCCGTCTCCTCATCCGCAGCGTCACCCTTGAGCATCCCGCGCAGCTTACGATATGGCGCATCCGTGTCATCCTCGCGTCTGTCATAATACAGCCCGAGGAGCAATCCGGAGAGTCTCTCCGACGGATGAGATTCCACCTCTTCGGCCACAGCCTTGTTGATCTGTACCACATCGCGACGCGCGAGCACTTCCGCATGAGCGAGCCGCCAGTCTGACAGCTGCTCTGTCAGCTTATTCCCCTTGCAGCTCCACTTGTAAGGATTCTTGTCATCGCCGGAGACTGTCAGCTTGTCGCCTCGCTCGGCATAAAACACAGCCGACGGCACGGGAGCATTCCCCTCAAAAAGGAAAATCATCACCGGCAGACGTGTCATCCCTTTGAGCTCTCCTTTACCCTGAGCAAGGCCTACGCCTGTCTCTATGGTCACGCCTCCGCGCTTGTCACGCGCATAATACACCACCCTGTATGAGCCCGAGACATCCCCCGAGAGACTGAATCTGATGTCAAATTCATTCTTCACACATCCGCCGAGCGATACTGAAAGTATGGCAGTCAGCAGCACAGCGACAATATTTTTTATCCTTATGACCAATCTGTCTTTCATTGGAAATCCTCTTCGAGTGAACGGAAGTTAAATCCAAACACTCTCTTAAAATGACAAAAATAATAATTTTCCGTCATACTCACGGTCTTATATCAAATAAAAGGACGAAATAAAAGGACGAAATAAAAGGATGAAATAAAAGGACGAAATAAAAGGACACCGGCCGATGAGACCGATGTCCTTTTTTTATAATAAAGCTTATGTGGATGCTTCCCTATCAGAGCATCACTTTCTTACCGTTGACGATATAGAGGCCTTTGCCGACATTGTCGATGACATTGGCACCGGGCATGATTCTGCGCATCATCACAGTGCCGTCCACACCGTATACCGAGATAGTAGTGGCCTTCTGAGTGACGACTACGAGTTCGCCGTCGATCACCATGACTTTGACCTCATTGTTTTCGGCCTGAATGTCGTTGACACCTGTAATTATATCCTGTGAGGCACCATTCTTGTTGTAGACAGTGCCGTCCACAAGAGTCAGATTACCGGTCTGGCTTCCATTGCAGTTGAAGATAATCTTCGGATTGGAGAGCTGACCTTCGTAGTCGAATGAGTATACATAGAGAGTCCTGCCATTGTGCTGTATGGTCTCTGTCAGCGCCTTGCCGGGCCATGCGCCGGAGAAGGCCGCCCCCTCTTGGTGATTGTCATCCCAGCAGTAGGCATTCACAGTGGACCAGCCGGAGTCTGCGGCATCAAAGTATACTTTGATTGTATTGGCCACGGGAGAGTCCTGATATGTATATGTGAAGCTTGCACGGGTCTCGCCGGTGGCATTTACTGCGTAGGTATTGATGGTGGTGGTGGAAGTCAGACGTATCGGACCGGTATAGGGAGTGCTGCTTGAATTGGCCTGGGTGCCGTTGAGGGTATAATATACCTTGTCTGCACCGGAGACTGTCAGTGTCACATCGATAGGATCGTGGAATTTGGTGCCGTTGCCGGGAGTAGCGCGGATCACGGGAGCCTTCTCGCCTCCCTGGATGTCGAGCTTCTTATATCCTGTACCGCCGTCATATTCGAAATATGTATCTTCTGTGATGCCGGTGATGTCGCCGGTCTTCGATGAACCGTTGCTGAAGATTACATTGACCTCATCCATGTCATCGAAGGTGAAGCTGTAGAAGTCATAGCCGTCAATGGTCTGCGTCTCTGTAAGCTTTGCACCGGGCCATGCGCCGCAGGGCTTCACATCGGCGCCGGCCGAATTTTTGCCCCAGCCATAGATAGTGGGTTGCGAAGGCGATGTCACGTATACTGTGATGGTGGCGTTGGGGTCCGCTTTGCGGTAAGTCACTGTGCCGGACTTGTCGTCAGCAGTCCAGGTGACTACGATAGATGAGCCGAAGCTTACACCTTCTCCGATTGTAAACTTCTTGGACTGGCCCTTTGTGAGGGTTTCAGTCTTGCCGTTGACTGTGAAGGAGCCTGAGGTAGCCCCCTCATTGAGAGTAGCGGTCACGGTGAGGGTCTCGGTCTTGAACGAGCCGCCGGCGGGGTTGAATACAACCTGAGCAGGCTGGGGAGCATCATCATAGGTGTAGTACTCGGTGGTGCCGGGGTCGGTGAAGGTCACGCTTCCGCCGTGAGCCACGGGCGATGTGCCGTAGATGAACATGCCGTCCTCACCAACCTTGTCGCCGGTCCAGTCCTTGACGAGTACGCGGAGCTGGCCCTTGCCGCCGGGAGCGGATACGGTGATCGAGCCGCCGTTGGGGGTATAGCTGTCGCCGGTCACGAGGTCAACGTATGTGCCGGCGGGCACGCCGGTGAATGATGCTCCGCCGTTGATGGCGACGAGAGCGTAACTGTCCTTCCACGCGCGCTTGAACGCCCAGCCGCCGTCGGCCTTGCAGCCCTCGAATGTGTACTGGCCCTTGCGGAGGGCCGGCACTGCGGCGCGGATCTGGTTGAGGCGGCGGATATGCTGCGCAAGGTCGGCGTTAAGGGTCTGTGCCACATTGCCCGACGCGGTGTAGACACCGAAGTCGGAAGCCGACACCTCACCCTTGAGGTACTCACCGAAATAAGCGCGGCCGGACTCGGCGAGAGCCAGATTGGGGCCCTGGTCGATGGTCACGCCCTTCTGGAACTCTACCTCAGAGCCGTAATAGATACAGGGGATTCCGCGGAAGGTGAACATCAGCGAGAGGTTCTCGGCCCACTGCTCGGTGCCGCCGTTGAAGCGGATGCCGTCGTTGGGGCCGGGACTGTAGTCGTGCGAGTCGACGTATACGACATTCCATGAGGCGTCATTGTAATAATGGTCACCCTCCTGGGCGATGCGGACAGCCTGGCCGGCGTCATTGAAGTTATAGTGCATCGGGAAGTCGATGACGTTGAAGCCCGAGGCATC
>CAYSJG010000040.1:6940-12521 GCA_964431295.1 uncultured Sangeribacter sp.
TGCCGGGGTCCTTCTCGCAGGTGAGCATGTTGCCGAGGGGAGCCGCGCCCTCATTGACGACCTGCTGCGACCACCACTCGGCGTCATACTGCTTCCACTCGCTGACGAGCGCGGGGTCGGACTTCCATGTGTAGTAGTGGCTGGAGAGGACATGCTGGCCGCGGTAGATGACACCGCCGAAACGCGAGCAGCACTCGCCGAACATATAGAATGGTGCGCCACCGAGGCGCTTGTCCTTATACTTCTCGCCGAGCTCAATGAACTTGGGAATGAAATATGAGTTGAAGGTCAGCGGTGAGATGTGGCCCGTGGTGTCGATACGGAAGCCGTCGACACCCATCTCCATGAACTTGCCATAGCACTCGACGATATACTCATCGACGGCGGGGTTCTCGGTGTTGAGGTCGACGCAGTCGCCTGCGATCTGTCCCCACCAGCGGTTAGGCATGTCCCAGTTCCAGCCGGTGCCGACGTGGTGCCAGTAGTTGTTGGAGTCATGGTTCTGGCCGTCAGTATTCTTGAGGTATTTGAAACGCTCGGAATACTGGGTCTTGGCACCTTCGTTGGGGAGGTCCCAGTAAGCCATGCCGCCGAGTTTCTCCTCGTCGGGGATGAGGCAGCGGGTGATGTTGGCCTGCGAGCGGATGTCCTGGTCGCGGTCGAAGAGGTGACAGAGGCGGTTCTCGCCGAAGTTGCCGGTGTGCTGCAGCACGATGTCAAGGATAATCTTGATGCCCTTGGCGTGGGCTGCGTCGATGAGGTCCTGGAAGTCGACATCCTCGGCCGAGCCCCACTCCTTGCGGCTCTCGTAGCGGAGATCGACGCGCGAGAAGTCCATGGCGTGGTAGCCGTGGTAGTCGAATCCGGAGGCGTTCTGTACAACCGGGGTGATCCAGATGGCTGTAAAGCCGAGGGCCTTGATGTAGTCGAGTTTCTCGATGAGGCCCTTGAAGTCGCCACGCCAGCAGGGGTCGTTGTGACTCTTCTGTTTCTCTACGCCGTCCCAGCATAGGACATTGTTTTTCGGATCGCCATCGTAGAAACGCGTGGTCATCGCGAAGTAGATTGTCTCATCGCGAAAATCCGTGCGGTCGAAGTTGGCTGTGACTGCAGATGCCTGTGACACAGCAGCAGCCATAGTCGCGCCCACTACTAAAGATTTTAGAAAACGCATGTAATGAAAGAATTTAGTTTAGTTAAAATATGAAGACTCCCCTATATAGAGGAGACTATTTGAGTTCTTATGGCGGATAATATTAATTGCAGTTTAACCGATATCTTGCGAATATTGCGCAAATATAGCTAATTTTTATTATATTCACGCCATTAAAACTATTTTTTTATAAAAATGTCCAAGGACCTAATCTCCCGGTATGTCTGGATAGCGGACACCATAAGCCGACACAACGGCATCACTCGCGAGCGGCTCAACCGCCTGTGGCTGCGCTCCTCCATCAGCGACGGACGTCCCATGCCCGAACGCACCTTCTACCATTACCGCCGCAGCATAGAGGAGATCTTCAATATCGACATAGCGTGCAATGCCGCGGGAGAATACTACATCGACCGCAGCGAGGGCACATCCAACCGTGTGCTGAGCAATTGGCTACTTGACAATTATGCGGTCAACTCCGCCATCAGTGACACCTCCGCAGTGGCGGGACGCGTGGAGGTGGAAGATGTCCCTTCCGCACGCGAATACCTGCCCACAGTGCTCGAAGCGATGCGCGACAATCTCAAAATCGCATTCACCTATGCCGGCTTCAACCGCTCGCGCGCAGAGCGTGACATTCTTTTCAGCCCATGGGTGGTGAAGCGATACAAGCAGCGCTGGTATATGCTCGGCAAGCGCGAGAAGAGCGGCGATGTACGCACATACGCTCTTGACCGTATCAAGCAGATGACGGTGACATCGGAGAAGTTCACCCTTCCCCAGGACCTGACTCATGAAGATTTCTTCTCCGATATAATCGGCATCACCTCCTCCAAGGCCGACACGCGGGAAGTGCGCATACGCGCCACGACCATGCAGGCGAAATACTTCCGCGCCCTGCCTCTCCATCACTCGCAGTCAGAAGAGCTCCACGACGACTATTCGATCTTCACATATCGCCTGAAGCTCAATTACGAGCTTGTCCACGAACTTCTGGGCTTCGGGTCATCCGTCACCGTGCTGTCCCCTCCGGAGCTCCGCCTGATGATTACCTCCGCCCTCCGCGATACCCTCTCGAATTATGATGAATCAGCGGCAGACGGAGAGCCGCGCTAAGCCTCGTCATGGCCTCGACATCGGCTCGAAGCCGCAGGCATAAAAAGCGACCGCCGGCGGATATATATGAATATAAATAATCGAAGGAGATATGCCGCGATGACATATCTCCTTCGATTATAAAGTGGATTATAAAAATCAGTCTTTGTACTTCTTCAGTATAAGGCTGGCGTTGTGACCGCCGAAGCCGAAAGTATTGCTGAGCACAGCATTGATCTCGCGCTTCTGAGCCTTATTGAAGGTGAAATTCATGCCGTAGTCTACCTCGGGGTCTTCGTCACCCTCCTCATGATTGATGGTGGGGGGTACGATACCGGTCTCGAGCGCCTTGACGCTGAAGACAGCCTCAAGAGCGCCGGCGGCGCCGAGAAGGTGTCCTGTCATGGACTTTGTCGAGCTGAGATTGAGCTTATAGGCATGTTCGCCGAAGACTTTGCGTATGGCCTTGGCCTCGCTGTTGTCGCCGACAGGAGTGGATGTGCCGTGGAGGTTGATATAATCGATATCCTCAGGCTTCATGCCGGCGTCACGCAGGGCGTTCTCCATCACCAGACACGCACCGAGTCCTTCGGGATGTGTGGCGGTGATATGGTAAGCGTCTGCGCTGAGACCACCTCCGGCCACTTCCGCATAAATATGCGCTCCGCGTGCCTTGGCATGCTCAAGCTCTTCGAGCACGAGCGCAGCGGCACCCTCACCGATTACAAATCCGTCTCTCGAGCCGCTGAAGGGACGCGAGGCGGTCTCCGGCGAGTCATTGCGCGTGGAGAGAGCCTTCATTGAATTGAAGCCTCCCACACCGGCGGGGAATACGGCAGCCTCAGCTCCTCCTGCCACAATAGCGTCAGCCTGACCCAGCCGGATCAGATTGAATGCGTCGACAAGAGCGTTGTTGGAGCTTGCACAAGCCGATACAGTCGCGAAATTAGGACCGTGATATCCATGGTCGATGGAGATGTGTCCTGCCGCGATGTCGGCAATCATCTTCGGTATGAAGAAGGGGTTGTACTTGGGACCGGCTTCGGAATGCTGCGCATAGTATCCGGCCTCTTCCTCAAATGTGTGAAGGCCGCCGATACCGGCTGCGAAAACTACTCCGACACGGTTTTTATCAACACCGTTGCCCTCGTTGTCGAGTCCGGCGTCATCGATAGCCTCCTGCGCAGCCACCAGGGCGTACTGCGCATACAGGTCCAGTTGACGCATCTTCTTACGGTCAAAATGGTCGGCCGGATTGAAGTCTTTGACCTCGCAGGCGAATTTCGTCTTGAAGAGGCTGGCGTCGAAATGTGTGATCGGTCCGGCTCCGCTTTTACCCTCTACGGCATTCTTCCATGTGGTCTCCACATTGTTGCCGATGGGGCTCAGCGCGCCGAGGCCGGTGACTACTACTCTTTTCAGTTCCATTTGCGATTTTACCCTTGGAAAGGATTGCGCAGCCCGGCTGCTTATTTCTGATGAGCTTCGATGTAGCTGATTGCGTCCCCTACTGTGGAGATCTTCTCTGCATCCTCATCGGGAATTGTGATGCCGAATTCCTTCTCGAACTCCATGATCAGCTCTACGGTGTCGAGAGAGTCTGCGCCCAGGTCCTTGCTGAACTCAGCTGCGGGTGTCACTTCGCTCTCGTCTACGGTAAGTTTCTCGACGATGATATTCTTCACGCGGTTCTCTATATCAGACATGTCTCAAAAATTTTAGGAAACTGCCGCCGTGCACCTCAGCAATTTCATACTTGCTCAGGACTATTTTTAGCAGTTTCGATGTTAATATTTGTTGTTTCAGGCTACAAAGTAAGCTATTATTTTTTTAATACGGAAATATTTCAATAAAAAATGCACATATTTTTCGTATATGTGCACTTTTTTTATTGATTACTGACCGATATTCCGGCCATCTTGCCGTATTGTCACTTCACTTCCCAGGTCTCGTGTGTGCGAAGCACCATATCGCGCAGCCCTGCGAAGCCTTTCTTCTCCTTCACCTCATTGACCTGACGGCTGACCTCCGCTTCATACGTCAGAGCGTCCACGTCGCGGATGATGCCGATGGCCAGAGGCAGGTCGTTGCCGTCCATCATGGCGAGCTGCTGATGCAGGAAGTTGGCAGGCGTATGCGCATCGTGTACGAGCACATCATCGATGGTATATCCATCCTCCCCTACAGTGACAGCCTTGAGTCCGAAGCCGTCCTGCACAAGCCCCTTCTCCATATTCTCTCCGAAGAGCATCTTCTCTCCGTGACGCATATGGATGGTATGCTCACCGCGCTTCTCCTTATCGGAGATACCGGCATGCGAGCCATTGTTGAAGATCACGCAGTTCTGACGGATTTCGACTACGGAAGCACCTTTGTGTCGAGCGGCGGCCACCATTACCTCCTTAGTGGTGTCAAGGGCGATATCGATGCTGCGGGCGAAGAAATTTCCTCTTGCTCCAAACACGAGCTCAGCCGGTATGAAGGGGTCCTCCACTGTGCCGTAAGGTGATGACTTTGTGACAGCGCCACGGTCGGAAGTGGGAGAATACTGTCCCTTGGTGAGACCGTATATCTTATTATTGAAGAGGAGGATATTGATGTCTATGTTGCGTCTTACGGCATGTATGAAATGGTTGCCTCCGATGGCCAGCCCGTCACCGTCGCCGCTTATCTGCCATACGGTAAGATCAGGACGGGCGGTTTTCACACCTGTGGCTATGGCGGCGGCACGTCCGTGGATGGTGTGCATGCCGTATGTGTTCATGTAGTATGGCAGACGCGAGGAGCATCCTATACCGCTTATTACAGCAGTATCGTGTGGAGCGACGCCTATCTCGGCCATCGCCTTGTGGAGTACGTTAAGAATGGCGTGGTCACCGCAGCCGGGACACCATCTTACACTCTGTTCGCTCTTATAATCCGAGGGAGCGTATTGTTTTGTTGTGTTTGTATCCATGGTTGTAGTGATTTAGCAGTTGCAGTCATTGGCGGCGGAGAGGTGACGCTTCACCCCTTCGGTGATTTCACGCACGAGGAAAGGCTGACCCTCGATCTTGTTGATGCGCAGGATCTCCTTGCCGGGGAGGTGCATCTGCAGATAGTCGGCAAACATGCCGGTATTCAGCTCTGCCACGATGATGCGGCGGTATCTGCGCAGCGTCTCTATGGCGTTTTTCGGCAGCGGGTTGATATATCTGAACTGCGCGAGCGCCACGGGGATGCCTTCGGCGTTGAGTTCATCGGCGGCGGTAAGCAGGTGGCCGTATGTGCCGCCACATCCTACGAGGAGCGTATCGGCATCGGGATTGCCGTCGAGGGTGAGCTCGGGGATGT
>CAYSJG010000041.1:0-12388 GCA_964431295.1 uncultured Sangeribacter sp.
GCTAACCAGGCGAAGATGAGCGGTAGCGTTTCGAGCACGCTGTTGATGACCGGAGTGAGAAACGGGAGGTTGAGGCGTGACTGCAGGGCGGTCGACATGAAAATGGAGACTCCCGATGAGCAGACCATGAGTATAGGGATTATGAGGCATATGGCGAGATAATCCACGGCTTTTTGGTACAGAGATCGCTGGCTCTTCACGTCCCAGATGCTGTTGAATGCCTCTTCGATGGATGAAAGCAGCGAAATGAGAGTCCAAAGCAGCAGTATGATGCCGGCTCCGACGAATATGCCGCTGGAGGCTTCGCTGAGATATGAGTCGACAAACGTCAGTGCGGTCTCAATGGCTTTGTGCTGTGATGGGAAATATTGGAAGATATTGGCTCTCAGCAGATCTTGAAATCCGAAACCTCTGCCTATGGCAAACAGCAGCGCGAGCATCGGCACAATTGCGAGTACGGTGGAATATGTGAGTGCTGCGGACTTGATTTGCAGCCCTCTGTCCATAAATGAGCGGACAGTCAGCGAGCCTGTCTTGATAATGCGGATGCCGAAGGTGTTGCGCGGCTCGCGCCACACCCCCTTGATGCAATATTGTATGGCGCCGTTGACCCGGTCCACAGCTTTTGAAAATATATTCCCCATATTAGTCGGATTTTATGAGAAGCCTGTCGGGAACAGACCCTTTCAAAGATTACTGTCAGTCTCCGCTGCGGTGACGTGGATTGCCGCAGCGGAGATGACGGTAAGATATGGCAAGGCAGAGAGAGTGTAAGCCGGGTTATGTGCCGATAGAGGACTATCGGTGTCTGTCATTTATCTGAGCTGACGGTTGCCCGCCTCGCTTTAGCAGCCTACCCCCCGGCAATGAACGAGCCATTCTTGACTGCCGGTATATTTGGCCTTGCAACGCATGGGATGTGCGGCCTCCACGGGTCACCCCGGGAGCCGGTGGGCTCTTACCCCGCCTTTTCACCCTTACCTGCGCCATCGAGTGACGCAGGCGGTTGTTTTCTGTCACTTATCCTTGCCGTCGCCGACTACTTTCCGTTAGAAAGCATGCCGCTCTGTGTTGCCCGGACTTTCCTCTTCACGCTCCCGGCGTGAAGCGACAGACCCTCTCTCTGCCATTATTTCATTGTTCTCGTATATATCCCTTTCTAACCGTATCCCTTTCTTCGGATTGCTCCGTCTCTTATAGATAAATGCTGCAGCCTCGGATTTTGTTGTCGCCCGTTCGGTATAAGTCATATCCTGCGGACCGTATCGACATCAATACAGTAGGTCAGTGATCAGCCTTCTATTGGAATCTTGAATCGATGTAAGCTTCGATGGTCCTGACCGCCGCTTCGTCAGAGAGTAGCGAGGAGTCGAGCGTCAGATGGTAATTGTCGCCGGCGCCCCATTTTCTGCCGGTGAAATAGTTGTAGAATTTCTCTCTTGCTCTGTCGCGTGAGCGGGCGAGATCGCGCGCTTTGCTTTCGGAGGGAGCGTCGCCGCGGGCCATTATGTAGGCGGCTCTTGTGTCGAGAGGCGAATGGAGAAATACGCTGACCAGGTGAGGATGCTCTCTGAGTATATAGTCGGCGGATCTTCCTACAATGACACATGGGCCTCGGTCGGCGATGTCGCGTATCACCTGACTCTGCAACGCATAGATCTGCTCCGAAGTGATGCCTCCGAGCGAGAATTGGTCAGTGACTCCGGAAGCAGATGTCATCAGTGAGCGTATGGGCGAGGGACACTTCTCATCGTTGGCGATGAAGAGGCCCGGGTCGAGACCGAGTCTGTCAGCCGCTTCCGACAGCAGTTCGCGGTCGTAATATTTGAGATTGAGCCGTTGGGCAAGCAGCTTGCCTATGCGGCGTCCGCCACTGCCGAATGTTCGGCCGATGACTACTATGAGGTCCTGTGGAATCACTTTGTTCAGTCTTTTTTCACGAGAAAGATGAAGATATTCTCACTCTCTGACCACAAAATTAATTAAAATCGGGTTGTTAATGAAATTTTTTCTTTATTTTTGCGCAATTAAGTGTATCCGGTGTCAATGTCCGATGTCCGGAAAGGCTAAAATTTAGAATATGGCAGACATAATCGATAGCGTGGCCTCCGATACCGACGGGATGGCTACTTATGAATATATCGTCAATAATGTAGAGACATGTCTTGATGAGATGGAGCCGCTTGTGGAGAATCTCAAGCGTGTGGACCGCACGGGGCAGTTTCTGGCAAGTACCGCGCGTTTTCTTGCGGCTGTGGACCGCAAGAAATTCGGCGATTGGCTAAGCCCTCTCATCGAAGGCGCCATAGAGAAGGATCGGGAGCGGCGCTATATCAGTTCGCTGCTTGAGGCTATCTGGGGCGCGGACTATATGGAGCGTGCCGATGAGCTCCGGGCCTCCGATGATATATTTCGCCGCCTCTACAAGAGGGTATATCCCGGGGGCGTCATGTGACCGGCGCTGTTAAGTGACGCGCTCTAAGGTACACGCTATAAATATATATCGACATTATGAAATTCAGAAGAATCTCTTTACTCGCCGTTGCCGTATGCACGGGGCTCATGGCTTTCGGTCAGGGCAAGTCGGGCGGTCAGTCGGCGGAGATGATAAAAGATATGGACACAAAAGTAGAAGCTGCGGCCGATACGGTTGCTAAGAATGATGCGGTAGTGGAGATAGAGACGACCCTCGGGCCGGTCACGATACTGCTGTACGGTGACACTCCCGCTCATCGCGACAATTTTCTGAAGCTTGCTTCGGAGGGGTATTACGACGGTGTGCTCTTCCATCGCGTGATCAAGAATTTTATGGTGCAGACGGGCGATCCGGATTCGCGTGATGCCAAGCCCGGAGCGTCGCTGGGTGCCGGTGACCCGGGATATACGCTCCCGGCGGAGTTTCGCTATCCGAAGCATTATCATAAGTATGGCGCGGTAGCGGCGGCGCGTACCGGGGATATGGTCAATCCCGAGAAGCGCTCCTCCGGCTCGCAGTTTTATATAGTCACCGGCGAGAAGGTGTCGCCGCAGCAGCTCGATGTCATGGAGCAGAGGATGTCCAACGGTCCGCGTCAGGCTTATTGGCGCAATCTTATGAAGGAGCATTCCGCCGAGATAAAGGCTCTGCAGCAGAGCGGAGACCGTGAATCACTCGAGGCGCTGCGTCAGCAACTTATCCGTCAGACCGAGGAGGCAGTCCCGGAGATGAAGCTTCCCGAGCAGTTGCGTCAGGACTATACTACTCTTGGCGGCACTCCTCATCTTGACAATGACTATACCGTGTTTGGCGAGGTGATCTCCGGCATGGACACGGTAGAGAAAATTCAGAATTCAGCTACGGGCGCCAATGACCGCCCGGTAGAAGATATAAAGATATTATCCACGAAAGTTATCAAGCAATGAACGAACAAGAAAAGATGCCGCTTGCAGAAGAGGCGGCGTCTGTGTCCCCCAGTACTGCGGAAGTCTCTTCCGACAATGTGTGTGTAGAAACAGAATCACCGGCCGAGGCTATTTCCGAAGCCGCCGATGCCATCGCCAAAGTGCCCGATGTGCATGACATGTCGAAAGAGGAGTTGCTCGCCGAGTTGCGCGACATCGTGGAGCAGAAGCGTCTGAACTCCCATCGCGAGGTGACAGCTATCCGCCAGGCTCTCTATGCATTGCGTCAGCGCGAAGTGGCCGACGAGCTCAACGCCTTTGTGGGAGAAGGGCATAATCCTACTGAATTTGCCAGCTCTCCGGATCCTGTCGAGGAGGAGGTGCGCAAACTTGTGGCTGAATTCAAGGATGCCCGCAATGAATATCTGCGTGAAGAAGAGGCCCGCAAAGAAGCGAACCTTGAGCGTAAGAAGGCGATAGTGGCCGAGATAGAGACCCTTGCCGCCGACATAGATAATGTCAATCTTCATTTTCCGAAATTTCAGGAGCTCCAGAAAGCCTTCAAGGAGAGCGGGGAAGTGCCCGCCACTTCAGAGACCGAGATATGGAAGAGCTTCAAGAGCGTGGAAGAAAAATTCTATGACTGCCTGAGCGTCAACAAGGAACTCCGCGCCCTCGACTTCAAGAAGAATCTCGAACTGAAGCGCAATCTTGTGGAGCAGGCCAAAGCACTTGCCGAGGTGGAAGATGTGGTGGAGGCAGCACGCCGTCTGCAGAATCTTCATAACGAATGGCGCGAGACCGGTCCTGTAGCCAAGGAGATAAGAGAGGAGATCTGGGAGGAATTCAAGGCTGCATCGCAGGTTGTCAACAAGCGTCATCAGGAATATTTCGAGAGCCGCAAGGAGACAGAAAAGGCCAACGAAGAGGGGAAGACAAAAATCTGCGAGGAGATAGAGGCGATAGATACAGCAGCGCTGACAAGCTTCAGCGCCTGGGACGAAGCGCAGGAGAAGATCAAGGATATGCAGGCCCGCTGGCGCACTTTCGGCCCGGCAGCCCGCAAAGTCAACAATGAGCTCTATGCCCGTTTCCGCAAGAGCTGTGACGAATTTTTTGCCGCCAAGTCCGCCTATACACGCGAGCAGCGCGACAAGCAGGCTGATAATCTCGCCCGCAAGACCGAGCTCTGCCAGCAGGCCGAGGCTCTCAAGGATGCAGAAAACCTCACAGAGGCGATCGACAAGGTGATCAAGCTGCAGGCTGAATGGAAGACTGTCGGCAGCGTGGGCCGCAAGTACAGCGATGAGATATGGAAGCGCTTTATGGAGGCGTGCAATTATATCTTCGATGCACGCCGCAAGCAGCAGAACGGTCGCCGCAACGAGGAGAATGCCAATCTTGAGAAGAAGCGTGCCATAGTGGCGAAAATCAAGGAGATACCTCTGGATATCGATCGCAAGGAGGGTCTTGTGCAGATCAAGGCGCTTCAGAATGAATGGCAGGAGATAGGTCATGTGCCCTTCAAGCAGAAGGATAAGATATATGCGGAGTATCGCGAGGCTTGTGATGCGCTTTATGAGGCTTTCAATAGCGGACGCACCCGCGAACGCCGTCAGAACTTCGAGTCGCAGCTCAGCAATATGAAGGGTGACGAGTCGAAGATGGGACGTGAGCGTGACAGACTTCTCCGCGTTATCGAGCAGAAGCGCAACGAGGTGAAGACTTATGAAAACAATCTCGGCTTCTTCCGTGTGAAATCCTCCGAGGGGAACGGTCTGGTGCGCGATATGGAGCGCAAGATGGCGCGTCTCAAAGAGGAGATCACGGAGCTGCAGGAGAAGATCCGTATGATAGACGCAGCGGAGTAATGCAGGGCACGAGTCTCCCAAGACTCTTCTCCAGACTCCTCCTCAGACTCTGATAGCCGAAGCTCGCATCCGCCGCATCCGCAAATGCCGCAATTGCCGCAAACCCTTTTTTAACTTTAAGTGTTAAAAAGGTAAAAGGTGATTATTAACAAAATATAAAGATAGCCGAGACAGCACCTTTGCAGTCTCGGCTGTCTTGGTAAATAATCCGAAGAATATCGGCAATTATGATGATACACTCCAGCTTCGGTTTGCGGTCGTCCGCATCTTCAAAGATTATACCGGCGATTCTGTCGGCAATTATATCGGGCGCATTGCTCTGTGGAGCGCAGCCGGCTCTGTGTCACGACAGAATAATGCTCAAGGCGCCGGCAGACACGACCTTCTATTCGGAGACTGTGGACACGGTCAGCGGCATGACTCCGCAGGCGCGGGCGGCGGTGGCGCGTGTCGCCGGCGGTCAGGAGAGGATAGGATTGGTGCTCAGCGGCGGTGGCGCCAAGGGGATAGCGCATATAGGAGTCATCAAGGCTCTTGAGGAGAACGGGATCCCCGTCGACTGTATTACCGGCACCTCCATGGGCGCCGTGGTGGGGAGTATGTATGCCATAGGCTATTCGCCGGAGGAGATGATGAGATTTATTACCTCGGATGTGTTTCTCAACTGCTCCACCGGCACTGTGGATCCCTCACTGACATATCTGCTGTCGCAGCGTCAGCCCACGCCGGAATGGCTCTCGGTCAATCTCAATCTCACTTCCCGCACCGGCAGTGTGATCGACGGTGCTCTCCCTACGAGCCTCATCAATCCTCTGCCGATGAATATTGAGTTTCTGAAGCTCTTCACGCCATATACGATGCAGTGTGGTGAAGATTTCAACAATCTCTTCGTCCCCTTCCGGTGCGTATGCTCGGATGTGTACAACAAGCATAAGGTAGTACTTCATTCCGGCTCGCTCGGCAATGCCGTAAGAGCCTCCATGACATTCCCGACAGTATTCCGGCCTATAGAGATCAATGGCCTGCTGATGTATGACGGCGGTATCTATGACAATTTCCCCGTGGATGTGATGCAGAAGGATTTTGATCCGGATTTTATCATAGGCGTATCGGTGTCGGGCCCTGACGGTAAGCCGAATCCGGATAATCTCATGAGCCAGCTTGAGGATATGATTATCCAGAACAATAACTATGATGTGCCTCCGGAAGCGGGTGTGAAGATTCAGGTGCCGGTGCTCTCCTTCGGTGTGCTTGATTTTGATCAGGCGAAGACTATCTACGACATCGGCTATAAGAGCGGTCTCGCCATGGTGGACTCTATCAAGAGCCGTATATCGGCCTCGCGCGATCCGGCGGAGGTGCAGAATCGCAGGAGACGGTTTGCGGCGGCTACACCGACTGTTGAATTTGACTCTGTGGCGGTCACTGGTACTTATCCCGGGCAGGCACGCTTTCTGCGCTTCCTCTTCACACAGGGCGACGAAAAGCAAAAATTCAATCTTCAGCAGGCGGATAATGCGTATTACAGAGCCATAGGGACGGGTAAGATGAGCGACCTTCTCCCTTTTGCGCTGCTGAATAATCCCTCGGCAGGAGAGAATACCCTTCTGCTTCAGGCACGGATGAAAAATCCATGGTCCGTAGGTGTGGGAGGCTGGATTTCAACTACTCCCCAGAGTATGCTCTATCTGCGGCTCGGTTTTCATACCCTTAGTTTCAATGCTCTGGATGCAGACCTTTCCGGCTGGATAGGCCAAAGTTATTATGCGGGTATGCTGTCAGGCAAATTTACGATGCATACCGGCCTGCCCTCGTATATGAAACTGGAGGGGGTGATGAGCCGTTGCAGATATTATGACTCTCAAGTGATGTTTTACGAAGACACATCACCGACCTTTATCTCGGAGATAGAGAATTACATTAAGTTGAAATATTGCATTGCGACGGGTCGCAAATCGGTAGCTTCCGCATCGTTTGGATATTCATACCGCAGCGACAGGTATGTGGCCGGCAATACCGGAGGAGAGGTGATGCGCAATCAGGACAGATATCGCATATTGGCGTTGCAGCTGGGGTGGGAGTACAACACTCTTGACAATGCCATGTATCCGATGAGCGGCCGACAGATATTGGTGAATCTCGCCGGTATGCGGGAGGAGAATGACTTCTTGCCGCAGTCTGACAAAACTCTCCGCACAGGATATAGCGGCCATTGGCGCGGCACTCTCGAGGCGGCCTGGCAGCAATATTTCCGTCTTGGCCGGCGCTTTGTGCTTGGTGTCAACGCCTCAGGTCTGCTGACCTTGCAGCGTCTTTATCAGAATTATATGTCGATGAAGATACATGAGCCGGCATTTGCTCCGACTCCCTCCACCCGTTATTATTTCAATCCGGCATTCCGGAGCGACAATTTTCTGGCCGCCGGCGTGGTGCCGGTGTGGAATCCGGTGGACAAATTTCAGGTGCGCGGCGAAGTATATGGATATTTGCCGGTGAGAAGTGTCCGCAGCGGTGCCGACGGGATGGCTGAATGGGGAGGATGGTGCGACAGGGTGGAGATTATGGGCCAGCTGTCAGCGGTCTATAATTTCTCTTTTGCCTCTTTGACTCTATACGGCAACTACCTCAGCGGCGGCAACAGCAAATGGAATTTCGGCCTGAGTTTCGGTCTCTATTTCCGTGCGCCGCGTTTTATCCGGTGATGCGGTCTAAGCGTTCGCTATCATGCTAAATCATGATATTTAAGGAACGCGATCTAAACTTGCTAAATCAAGGTATGTCGGGTATGCGGCGTGTGGTTTTGCTGCCGAGCTCCTGAAGGCGTAGGGCTCTTGCTCTAATGCCGGTGCGTTCGTTGTTGATATGAGCCTCACATTTGCTCCAGGCCTCGAGTGTCTTCTGTGCAGAGGTGCGCACACTCTCGAAGTCAGCGAGAAATGCAGCCATTTTGTCGTAGATGAGTCCGCCGAGGCGGGCTATCTGTTCGGCGTTGCGGTTTTGGTTTTCCACGCGCCAGAGCTGGCGTGTCATCTGCAGGACTGAAAGAATATGTGTGGAGGAGACGATAACCACATGTCTGGCGTATGCGTATTCCCAGAGAGTGCTGTCGGCTGTGATAGCTGCGATATAGGCGGCGTCGTTGGGTATAAACATGAGAGTATGCTCCATGGCGCCGGCAATATTCTTATGGTATTGCTTTTTTGAGAGTTCGTCCACATGCTTCTTGACGGAGGCAAGATGCTTCTTGAGCGCTTCATCGCGGGCAATCGTGGAGTCGGACTCTTCGAGTGTGGCGAATGAAGTGAGCGACACTTTTGAGTCTACGACCACTTTATGGTCATCGGGAAGGTCGATGACCACATCCGGTCTTTGTCCGCGGTTGTTGTCATCCTTGAGAGCACCGTTTTCATCCGAGCCGAATTGAGTGTGAAAGTCTCTGCCCTTGACGAGTCCGGCCTTTGTGAGGATCGTCTCGAGGAGTATCTCTCCCCATTTCCCTTGGGCGGAGGTGGAGCCGGTCAGCGCATGTGTCAGTCTGCGTGCCTCTTCCCCGACCTCTTTGCCGGCTTTGCTGAGCAATTCCACCTCTCTGATGAGAGCGGTCTTGTCGCGCGCCTCGTTTTCGTAATATCTGGTGACAGACTTGCGAAATTCCTCTATATCCGATTGCAGCGGTGAGAGAATCTCAGTGATCTGCCTTCTGTTCTCGTCACGCAGCGCGTCCTTGCGCATGCTGACAAGTTCGTCGACGATAGCCCGGAATTCGAGAGCCTGCTTCTGTTGGAGTGTCTCCGTGTGTGCTCTCTGTCTGGCCTCATCCTCAGCGCGTCGCCGGCGTTCCTCTTCGTCGCGTCGTTGCAGTTCGCGCTCATACCTGCGGGCCTCATCCTCATTGCGCTGTCTCTCCTGCATCACTCTGCTGTCGGCGCCTTTGGTGATAATCGCTCGCGTGATGAGTCCGGAGATGACAGCTCCTGCCATCAATCCTATGATAAAATATAATATTTCCATGATTTGAGATTTCTTCCGAGATTTCTTCTTTCGAGATGTCTATTGTGTAGTGTGCCGACAGCTTATGCCGCTTATGCGGTCACTTGGCGAGAAGAGGTGTAAATGCGTGTGACATTTGTACTGTGGAGTCGGCAAGTATCATCAGCACCGGTGCGCCTGCGGCCTCGCAAATCCTCATGGCCTCGCGGCTGCCGGAGGCCATACAGGCGGTGGCGAGCGCATCCGCCTCCATGCAATTGCCGGCCACGACTGTGACGGATAGCAGGTCGGTGGCTACCGGGCGACATGTGTGAGGTGAGATCGTATGCCCGAAATGCTTGGATTTTTTACCCTCGGCATCCTTTGATTCATGAAAATTGCGATAGTTGCCGGAGGTGGCGACAGCGCCAGACTCAAGCTGTATGCAGGTCTGCATATTTTCGCCGGGGAGCGCGTTTTCCACCGGCCGGTCGATAGCTATGCGCCATTTCTTATTGCGGGGCGAGGTGCCGTTGCATACGATTTCTCCTCCTATCTCGATCAAAAAATCCTCCACACCGTTACGTCTGAACATATCAGCCAGCAGATCGCATCCGTATCCCTTGGCGAGAGCCGAGAGATTGAAGCGTATTCGGATGTCCTCTTTGGTGAGAATGCCGTCTTTGAGTGATGTCTTTGCGAGGCCGGTGATGCTTCTGAGGCTGTCGCAACGCAGTGTGTCGGCGGTGGGAGTGTGGCCTTTGCCGAATCCCCATGCTTCGATGGCTGGCGCGAGTGTGGGGTCAAACATTCCGGCAGAGAGTCGGTGGATCCGTACACATTCCTTGTATACAGTGGTGAAATGAGTGTCGACCGGAGTGTCGAGCTGTCGGTTGACACGGCTTACAATCGATGAATCGGAGAATACGGAGAGCGAGCGGTCCACGGGCTCAATAGCCGTCAGTATGGAATCGCGCAGCGAAGCCGGGCCGTGCCATCTGATGTTGTAGGTAGTGTTCCAGATCATCCCTGAAGCTTGCTGCCATCCCTGACTGTCAGTGCATGACGTCAGCGAGCAGATGACGGCGGCAATGCCGAGCTGCAGTAAAAATATCGAATAAAACGGGGATTTATGTGAAAGTTTTTTCATAATTATAGCCAAAGGGTGTACAAAAATATGAAAAAAGTGTTATATTTGAAAGTCAAACAATATCTTTTTCAAAATAGAAAGTCTATGAATGAATCTTTTCTCTTTCTTGCGCAGGGTTTTGAAGAGATCGAAGCTCTGACTGTAGTGGATGTGATGCGCAGGGCCGGTCTGCCGCTCAAGACGGTGTCGATCACCAGTTCGCTGCAGGTGACAGGCGCACATGGCATCACAGTAAAGGCTGATGTGCTGTATGACAATACTCTCTTTGACAATCCTTCGTGGCTGATACTTCCCGGTGGTATGCCCGGTGCTGAAAATCTGTACAACTTCGCGCCTCTGCAGGGGTTGCTGGAGTGTCAGAAAAGAAGCGTATCCGGTCGTATCGCCGCCATCTGTGCGGCTCCGGCGGTAGTGCTCGGCCGCATGGGACTTCTTAAGGGTGAGAAAGCTACGTGCTATCCTGGCTTCGAGTCGGAGTTGCGCGGCGCCACTCCGGTGGATGCTCCCGTAGTGGCGAGCGGAAAGTTTGTCACGGGCAACGGTCCGGCAAATGCCCTGATCTTCGCGCTGAATATCGTGCGCGAGTCGATAGGTGAGCAAGAGGCCGTGAAGGTGGCCAACGGAATGCTTTACTATCCGGTAAGTAACGAAGAGTTTGATTTCGGATAGTATACCAAAAGATAGAACGCTCTGATGTGTCAGGAGGACATCTATTATAATATATCAAAGGCCGGAGAGGGGCAGTATCGTGAGAAGATGAGCCGCTTTCTGGCCTTCGCCTTCCATGCTTCGACAAGTGATGAGGCTCGTGAGATAGTGAAGCGTATTTCCAATGAGTATCATGACGCGCGCCATGTATGCTGGGCATACGTGGTGGGTGCCGATGGGACGGAATGGCAGCTCAGCGACAACGGCGAGCCTTCGGGCACGGCCGGAAAGCCGATCCTGGGGCAGATACGCAGTTATGGCCTGACGGATACGGTAGTGGCGGTAGTGCGCTATTTCGGTGGTATCAAGCTGGGCACGTCGGGGCTTATCTCGGCCTATCGCGAGGCGGCGCGTCTGGCTCTTGAGGACGCCGGTCGTGAAATATGCTACAAGAAGCGCGAGCTGTCCATAGCAGTGGGCTACGAACGTGTGGACAAGGTGCTGAAGCAGTGCGGAGGGGGTAATGTGGAAATCGTGGAGCGTGAATTTGACAATTTATGCCGTCTGCTGGTGAGGGTACGCGAGTCGGAGTCAGAGGCTTTCAAAAGAGCGTTAAGTAAAATAGAGGGCGGAGAAATACAAGAAAAATAGGCGATTATAGCTTCAGATACAAAAAAAATTACGATATTTGCACTGACAAATGAGAAAATGACCTTGACGGTTTGCTTAAAATTACGGTAAGTCATTGTCTTGTAGTGAAATATTAGTAATTAAACCAATATATAACTTAATCATGACAAAGGCAGATATAGTCAATGAGATATCCCGCTCTACGGGTCTCGAGAAGGCTGCAGTGCTTCAGACAGTAGAAAAGTTCATGGAGGTAGTAAAAGAGTCCATGGCCAACGGCAATAATGTCTATCTGCGCGGCTTCGGCAGTTTTATCATCAAGACCCGTAAGGAGAAGACCGCTCGCAATATCTCCAAGAACACATCAATCATCATCCCGGAGCACAAGGTGCCGGCTTTCAAGCCCTCACGTGTGTTTCTCGATGAAGTAAAATAAATCATCCACTTAAAACGCAAGAAAATGCCCAGCGGAAAGAAAAGAAAAGGCCATAAGATGGCCACGCACAAGCGTAAAAAAAGACTCAGAAAGAATCGTCATAAGAAGAAATAAGCCGGATGCCGCCTAATGCGGCTCCGTTCTGTGACGAAGGATAGGGAGAAGAACAAGCATCGTGCTGGCTAAGGGCTGACGGTGCTGTGTTCTTCTCACCTTTTTTTACCACCGGCCTGCCGGCTGTCGAAGCGTGGCGGACGCCGGATGGTCATACAGCAATAATGATGAAAAGCGAATTAGTAGTAG
>CAYSJG010000042.1:0-12274 GCA_964431295.1 uncultured Sangeribacter sp.
GTCTTCATCACCAGCCGCCGGGCAAAGAGCGACTGCCTGACTTTGGAAGCATCCGGACCGAAAGTAGCGACGAGCAGACCGGAAGTGTCGCGGTCGAGACGATGAGCCACCTTGACATCCATCTCGCGGCCATACCTCCCGGCAAGCCACTCCTGCACGGAGACAGCCGCACTCTTGCCCGGTACGGAGAGCATCCCCGAGGGCTTATCGACGATGCAAAACCATCTGTTTTCAAATAAAATCTCAGGATGAAATGTTAAGACCTCCACGCCATCATGACCGAGAGAGGGGGTTATCTCCAGCCCCTGAAGCATCCAGCCGAGCACCGGCAGACACTTTCCGCGACAGGCCGGATAATGCTGCCCGTGTATCCGCACCTCCCCGTCCTTAGGCCGACCATACCAGTATTCGGCGATTGACTGCGGCTGCAGACCGCGCCGATATGCGGCTTGCAGCAGCTTGGGGGCGCAGCATTCACCGGCTCCGGAGGGGGGTATCCTCAGGGATGTATCGGCGAATATTTCGTTTAGACTCCTGGTTTCACCGCGCGCATTAAGGAGCAGAAAGTTGTCAAACAGCCATTGCTGAAGCCTGCGGGATTCTTCACGCCGCTCTCCCTTCATACATTCGAGACGGGATTTTGCATTCTCCAGCGCCTCCGCATAGGGAGCTAGCTCGGCAACGCAACGCTTCTTCAGGCGGTGAAGCTCGGCCTTCTCATACTGGCTCCGGCGGATCATCGCTGCCAGCTCCGCCTCATCCCTCATGCCGGATGCTCTTGCCGCATCTCTTATGCGCTTGGACTCCCGACACTCCTCCTTAAAAGCCTCGACCGAGGCGCTGCATCTTGCTTCGGCACACTCATAATCCCTCTGCAGCCGCTGCAGCGTCTCCTTCTCATATCGACTTATATCTTCATCCAGACAGGATATCTCATCCATCTTAGTGACGAAATGACCGCCGGGAGAAAGATAATCAAACGCCGGGCCTACAAACCCGTCCTGATAAAATCCTCCCTCGCCGATCTGACCGGAAAAGGCATAAAGGGTATGATGCGCACCGGCGGTATCCGAAGCTATCAGCACGCCGAGCATCTTACCTTCATCAAGTGCTTCGAGAAATTTCATATTTTCCGGAGCGCCGTGATGCCGCATATCTTCAAGAGCGTCAAGCAAACGGCGGAAAGCAGCGTCACATTCAGCGGAGGGAGTATAATCAAACGGATTGTTCATAAGACAAAATTATAAGAATTATTTCTGACCGG
Source organism: uncultured Sangeribacter sp. (assembly GCA_964431295.1). Taxonomy (GTDB): domain Bacteria; phylum Bacteroidota; class Bacteroidia; order Bacteroidales; family Muribaculaceae; genus Lepagella. Next base: position 1,265 of record CAYSJG010000042.1, read on the forward strand.
CAAGCTCTGCGAAATATCGTCACAACTATCTTCATCAAAAAATCATTATATTTGAAAGACCAATCGCAACAGTGAAGCAACAGTGAAGTATATGAAGAGGATATTGATCATGGGAGCTTCGTCAGGCATAGGGTTTGCCTGCGCGGAAGCTTTGGCCAAAAGAGGTGTCAAGGTGGGAGTGGCGGCAAGAAGATGCGCCGCTCTGAAGCAGCTTAAGGCGAGATACCCGGAATTTGTGGAATATTCGGAGATTGATGTGACGAGACCTGCAGCCGCATCACAAATCGAAGAGTTGATCGACCGTCTCGGAGGGATGGACATCTATTTCCACGTGGCGGGAATCGGCTACTCCAACCCTGAACTTGACCCTGAGAAGGAGGTGAAGATTTTCGAGACCAACACTTGCGGAGCGGTCCGCTGCGTCTGCGCGGCCTACCGCTACTTCCGCAGTCACAATATCCGGGGTCAGATAGCCGTGCTGACTTCGGTGGCGGGCACCAACGGTCTCGGCCATCTATCAGCTTACTCCGCCTCCAAAGGTGCTCTCCAGAAATGGCTGGTAGCTCTCGAGCAATTGAGCCACGACACAAAGACCGGCATCACCTTTACCGACATCCGGCCGGGATGGATAGACACACCGCTGCTGCAGCCTGGCGCGGACTATCCGCTCTGCATGAGCACGGAATATGCCGTGCCGCGCATCTTGAAAGCCATAATCCGCAAGAAGCGCGTGGCCGTGATCGACTGGCGGTGGAATATCATAGTGGGACTATGGCGGCTGATACCCAGTGCGCTGTACACTCATCTGAATATCCCTGCCTCGCTTCCCGCCCAATAACCCTGAAACGCACTCTGAGCGCGTTATCTCTCAGAGCATATCCTTGGTAATAGAGGCGCAAAAATAGAGGCGCGCCGTCGGAATGCGGCACGCCTCTGTTTTTTCAGTTTTTGTCAGCTTCAGTACTGCCGATTATTTTGTCTTGAGCACTTTCTTGCCGTTGATGATGTAGAGTCCTGCGGGTAGCGCATTGCTTTCGCCCTTGACGCGAAGTCCCTGCATGTTGAAGATCACTTCAGCGGCGTTGTCAGCTTCGATAGATGCCACAGCAGTTGTGGTGAGCACCTTGTAGTCGAGCTCGATGGCCTTGCTGCCCTTGCCTCCGGCCTCACCGGCTATGAAGGCTGCATCACCGAATGCTCCGGCATTCACTGTAAATCTATATGTGCCCTGCTCCTTAGGTGTGGGGAATGTGACAGAGTAGCTGCCGTCGGCATTCTTCTCAAAGGGGACAGTCTCGATGTAGTCAGACACATCTACGCCGCCGAGTGTGGCATAAGCCTCCTTGACAGCTTCGACTCCCTCAGGATATGTGATCGTGAAGGTAGCGATGTCGGCGCCAGTCTGATATTCGCCGGCTGCAGGTGTCAGGCTTACAGCGTCAATAGTATAGATCTCACGGTCCTCGCCGTCCACGAGTGTGAAAGTAAGGACAATCTTGTCGTTGGAAATACCGACCTCATGATTTTCCAGCCATGTAGCATCGCCAAACGCACCCTTTTCTATTGTAATCTCATATACGCCGTTGTAACGGGGCTGTGCGCATTTGAACAGGAAATAGCTGTAATTCTGATTAAGACCGTATGCCCAAGTAAGGTGAGCATTCTGCAGATAATCACCGTTTACTTCACGCATTGTCACATTCATGAGACTCTCGTCTTCATCGGGCCTGAGCCCCGCCAGCTGTTCACACACCAGATAAATGGCGTCAAGCTGCTTCTCCGCACTTATTTCACCGGCGGCGTTGGGTCTGGGGCTGTTGATTTTAAGGGTATACTCATACTTCACGGGAGCGACCACGGTCCACTTCACCACAATGGGGCTGCCATTATCCTGAGCCACATCATTAGTGTAGTGATATCCCTCAAGCGCGTTGGCGGGGATAGTGAGAACATACTCGCCGGCTTCGGTATACTCCTTGGGCAAGGTCACCTTGATGACATTTTTGTCATCGCCCTGCACGCAGGCAACACCTTCTACAGCCACTCCGGCGGCAGTCACAGACACAGCTGCACCGGCCGATACCTCCACCTCCTCAAACAAGGGGAATGTAATAAGCATATTCTCGAGACGGGTGATGGCACCACTCGCAGGCGAAACTGTGAAGTTTTCAAAATAATCTATCTCACCGGCGATGTTCCATTTCAGGACAATCTCATCTTTATTGGGGCCGCTATTTTCATATGATTTGTCATATCCGTAGAGAGACTCGCTCTTGAATGTGAGCACATATTCACCGGCCTTGGTGTATGTCTCCGGAAGATTGATGACTGCGACATTATCATCGCGGTCCTTGGAGGTAAGTCCGGAGATATTAAGACCATTGAGTGTCAGAGTGACATCATCTATGTTGAGATCCACGTCATACACTCCGGGGAATGTGACGGAGATGCTCTTGAGCTCGGTCACCTCACCCTCCTTGGGGGTGGAAGTGTAACTCTCAAACGACACCTGCGCCATAGCGGTACCGGCTACGGCGGCGAGAGCCATGGTAGTAAAAAATTTATTCATCTTGATAAAAGTTTATAAAATATTAAACCGGAGGGAATACACAAGATTGTGAGATCCCTCCGATCGGTTATTCGGTAATAATTACTTTTTGCACACAGGCATTGTCTGCAGTCCGGAGTATGACAGCATAGATGCCGGGAGCCAACGACAGGCTGTGCGAGTCGCCCGCATGGTGCACACCGGAGATACGTGCGGCGACGGCTCCCGCCATATCCACCGCTTCAACGGTGAACGCTGTGCCGTCGGCCAGATTGAGCGCCACCTCTCCATGCTTCGACACAGTCGCAACCCCGTCGGCAGCCTCGCTTGTGACACTCTCCACATCCGAACTGCCCTCATCAAGTCCGTGGATTGCGGAGTTGACGATATGTCCGGTCTGCGTATCTATCACTAACGCGATCACACGTCCCTGCGAGAGATTGTCGAGAAGCTCGGGGCGATCGCATGTCCATGTCACCGCCCTGCACACCCCGGGGATTATCACAGCCGGAAGGCTCTCCTCGATACCGGAGAAAGCGGTCTCGCATGTCAGGGTGACATTATGGAATTTCACCAGCGGAGCAGGTATCACGGAGGGGAGATAATAGTACTGCTCACGGTTGGCCATCGTACAATTGTTGGACTGATAATATTTGGCATCGGGATTGTAGAAATCCGCAGCCAGCAGAAATCCTACTCTGTATCTGTCATCGGCATTGTCAATCTCCTCGGAAGTCTCCACTGCGGCTGTAACTGACACACGGTCGTTGCCTTCAAGAGTCACACCCACGATTTCCACACCGAAATTCACCGGAGTATAGTAGAAATTGCTGAACATCGACGCTGTACTGGAAGCAGACTCACGGATGCGGTCAAGCTCGAGAGTGGGGAGCGAACGGGCCTTGAGTTCAGTGATATACGGCTCGTTGGCGAGCAGGTCATTGTTATGACTCTCCACAGCGATCACATTATCTCCAAACTGCCTCTGCACCTCCTGAAGCGCAAGTGTACCGTCGGGACAATTATTGCACCACATGCCGGTGGCCTTGTCGACAAAGAGACGCTTCACGTAGTCAGACATATACATGGAGCCTTCATAAAGAGTGACCGCCTCTCCGCTGTCGGAGGCCTTGAAATACAATACGTAGGGTGTGCGCTTGTTGTATCTCAAAGGGGCGTCCATCTTGAGAGTCAGCGACTCTCCGGGGAGCAGAGGCTGCTGCAGAACCGTCTCAGCGACAATTTCGTAGGAGCACTCGAGCTGGAAAGTGCCGGCGGCGATAGCCGCGCCATAGTTGGCGACCGTGATTTCCACAGGCAGCGGCATGTCGCCTACATCCTGCTTGGAGTAATAGACATCCGGGAGAGATGTGACCTTCAGATCAAACCCCTGTGGCGCATCGACACTGATGGCGTCGAGCGCCAACAGATATTTGTCAGAGCTGAGGCAGTGGAAGGATATCTGCACCTTCTTGCCTTCATAAGCTTTAAGACTGAGAAGATGCGCTTCCCACTGTGAGGCAGCCTCCTTCTCTTCATAAAGGAGAGTGCTCTCGGCATCCCCCTCGGCCTGAATCCTTACTTCGTAAGCCTCGAGGAAGTCGGGATGAAGCGAGAGAGCGTCCCAGCGGAGCATATATCCGGGTTCGATATCCAGATAGGGGAGCGTAAGGACATTATGCGACTGCCGTCCTGCATCCCCCTCTTTGGAACGCGTGTATGTGGGGCTCACGGCGACCATGCCTCTATTGCCGAGCCGGTCCACGGTCCATCCGTCAAGGGTGTATCCACGCTTGTAGCCGGCCACATTCGGCTGCAGTCCGTTGAGATTCTCTACAGTGACATCTTTCGGGAAAGCGCCGGTGGAGAGATCAAGCGTATAGGCAGACGCATCTGCCAAGGGCATAAAGGCGGCGGCGCCACAAAGGAGCGCCGCCGTAAGATTGCGATTGATCATTTTACCTGTACTTTAGCGGTCTTGTCGCCGGCCTTGAGCACATATACACCGGGCTGCAGAGCAGCTTCGCTGCCGGAAGCCACGAGTCTGCCGTCGAGGTCGTATACAACCATCGACTCTGCATTGCGTACAGCGACTTTACCCTTGGCCACGCTGAAGAATACATTTGAGCCGCCGTATACGGTCTCCAGACCGGATACACCGGCCTCAGTGATCGTGATGAAGGGGTAATACATCGGCTCTCCTGTCCCGGGATGAATTTCATAGTAGTTGCCGCCAAGGACACCGCCATTGGCCGATAAACGGTTGATGCCTGCGATGGCGCTGGGTGCGTTGATGTCGTACTCCTCCTGATACTTGCGCAACTCACCGTCGATGAGGACATTGCCATTGTCGGCAAAAACCAGGTCCTTGCCTACGCCGCCTGCAAACATGCCGCACTTATCGTCCAATATCCACTCGTCATTCTCAAGGTCATAGATGGCAGCTGTTGTGGTCACATCGCCTACACCGTCCACCACATTCTCAATTTTTGCGAAGCTGCCGTAAAACCAGCGGCTGCCGCACACATTGTTAAGCGAAGCATTTATATCACTGGTGGCTTCGTCATGCATACCATCGATGTAATATTCGTCAAACAGCTGGATACGGGGATCCTCCGGGTCTTTTGTCCAGACCTGCTTGCCGTCTGCATCATAGCCGCAGAAATATTTGCCACCAAACATAAACACCTCCTGCTTAACCTCAAACTTATTCCAAACCTTGAGCTGACCGTCAAGCACGATGGCGGGGATGACAGAGGAAGCTCCGCAATAGAGTGAGCCGCAGACAGCACGACCGTCGGCGGACTGGGCCAGGGGATAGAATCCCTGATGCTCGTATGCAAGTATGTCATTGATGCATTCAAGCTCTTTGAGCTTGTAAGTGCCGTCGTCCTGCAGAGTCCACTGCACGGGCACATATCCGCCTTTGAGATTATTGTCAGCTCCGATGAAGTTATAGCCGGCGATGGTCTTGCCGTCGGGAGTGATGGCTATAGCCTCGTTGGTATTGAGCGCGCCCTTGAGCACAGGCAGCGCTATCCATTCGGTGCCGTTGTAGTATGCGGGCATTTCGTGGCCGTCAGCGTAATAAATGGAGCCTACCACAATGCCGTCGTCGGAGATGTCGCAGGCAGAGGTGCCTCTGACACGCTGGGATGAAGGGAGCGACTCGGTGAGCGATTTGTCACACGAGATGTCGGTGAAGACATCGGGATTGTCGGCATCCCAGAGGTATGCTATCAGATTCTCCACATCGCTGATGGCAGCGTATGTGCCGTTGTCGGAGATACCGTACATGTCGCCGAGCTCTTTTCCGAAGAAGCTCTGGTTGGCTGCTGCAGCTGCGAGAGAGCCGCTGACTGCAATAGCGCCGATAAGTAATCTTTTCATCATATTATATAAGTTAGAGTTATGTGATTTTGTATCTGTATGTAGGATTATGCGATTATATATCTGTATATCGACAAGATATCGAAAGCAGTAAGCATCGTAATTCAGTCTTGTTTCAAGTCACTAATTTAGGAAAAAAAACTTAAAAAGCAATGATAGTATCGAAAATTTAACTGTAAATTGTTATTTTTGCAATATGTTTCCCCTGCTGGCAATAGCCGTGGCCATCTTCGCCATAATCCGAGGTTATCGTCGCGGCCTTACCGGTCAGGTGACTTCGGTGCTCGGTCTCGCCTTCGGAGTGATATGCGCGCATATCTTTCTGGAGGGGGGCTCGGATGTCGCGGCCATGCTGATCGGCCGTGAACGGCTGGAGCGCAGCGGACGGTATCTGACGGAGAATCTGTCGTCGGCGGCGGTGTACGCCACGGTGTACGTCGTATTCAGGAGCGTCACCGGCCTGGTGCGTGCCGCGCTGAAGACTCTCGGCAGCAGCCTGCTGAACTCTTTGCTCGGCGCTGCGTTTTGTCTGTACAGCTACATGCTTGTACTGTCAATGATTTTCAATGTGGCCGTAGGATGGAATCCGGACTCCGTGCTGATGCACGATGGACGCTCCGGCGACGGCAACATTGTGGCGGTGGTACTGAGCATATCGCCGGCGGCTCTCGGCACGGTGAGCTTTGACGAATTTGCTCACGAGCAGCAGCTGCGCGACGCCCGCAAGATCTCGCATCGCCTCTCCCCTGCCGACGCCATGACTCCGCAAGGAAGCTGTGAGCTTATGACTCAAACATAAGAAGAAGTATATAACATCTACATATATCATGCTGAAAGTAAATAATCTCCGTGCTGAAATCAACGGTAAAGAGATATTGAAAGGGATAAATCTGGAAGTGCGTCCCGGTGAAGTACACGCCATAATGGGTCCCAACGGCTCCGGCAAATCCACTCTGTCGATGGTACTGGCCGGCAATCCCGCCTACACCGTCACAGGAGGGTCTGCGGAATTTTACGGCAAGGACCTGCTGGCGATGGCGCCGGAGGTCAGAAGCCATGAAGGGCTTTTCCTCGGATTTCAGTATCCGGTGGAGATACCCGGAGTGTCGATGGTCAATTTCATGCGTGCCGCTGTCAACGCCAAGCGTGAATATTTCGGCCAACAGCCGATGAGCGCCACCGAGTTTCTAAAGCTGATGCGCGAGAAACGCGCCATTGTGGAGCTTGACAACAAGCTCGCCTCCCGTTCGGTCAATGAGGGCTTCTCCGGGGGCGAGAAGAAGCGCAACGAAATCTTCCAGATGGCAGTGCTGGAGCCGCGTCTCTCCATCCTCGACGAGACCGACTCGGGCCTTGACATCGATGCGCTGCGCATAGTGGCCGAAGGCGTCAACCGTCTGCGCAGCGCCAACAACGCCACCATCGTCATCACCCACTATCAGCGTCTGCTCGATTATATCAAGCCCGACATAGTGCATATCCTCTACAAGGGACGCATCGTGCGCACCGCCGGACCGGAGCTGGCCCTCGAGCTTGAAGAGCGCGGCTACGACTGGATACGCAATGAGATCGACGCCCAAGAGGCCGCCGCATCCCATGACAACGCCAGGAGCTGATAGCGCGTCACTAAAAAATGTAAACGAGTAATATGGTAAACATATCCTGACAGATGGATAATAACACCGACACATCTCTCCGACAATATATAGAGCTCTACGACAGCCACAAGAGCGCTCTCTGCAGCCACTGCGCGCCGGCACTCAACCGGCTGCGCGCAGATGCGGCCGACCGCCTGCGCAGCATGCGGCTCCCCGCACAGGGAACGGAGCATTACGAAATCACGTCGCTGCCGCAGCTGCTCGCCACTGACTACGGAGTCAACATCAACCGTGTGAATCTGGAAGTAAATCCGGCCTCCTCATTTCATTGCGGCGTCCCGAGGCTCAGCACCTCCCTCTTCTTTCTCGTCAACGACTGCTTCGCGCGCACGCCCAACAGCTACAACGGTCTCCCCGAAGGCCTGACCATCGGCAGCCTCAACACTCTCGCCGCCGAGAAGCCCGAGCTTGTGGAGCCATACTATTGCTCGCTCGCATCCGCAGACAATCCGCTTGTGGCGCTAAATACCATGCTCGTGCAGGACGGCATACTGATACATGTAGCCAAGGGGACAAGAGTGGAGAAAGCCATTCAGACAGTCAATATCCTGCAGAGCATCACACCGCTGATGGCGGTGCGCCGGCTCCTCATAGTGCTCGAAGAGGGAGCGTCGCTCAAGATGCTCTCCTGCGACCACACCCAAAACCGTGACGTGCCTCTCATGAGCCTCGAGACAATCGAGGTGATACTCGGCGACCATGCCGAATTCGAGTATTACGATCTTGAGGAGAGCTCCCCCTCCACCGTGCGCCTCAACAGCACATACGTGCGTCTCGGCCACCACTCCAAGGCCATTTTCGACACAATCACGCTCTCCAACGGACAGACCCGCAACGAGCTGAATGTGGAGATAACCGGCAAAGAGGCCTCTCTGCAACTGGCGGGCATGGGCATCCTCGACGGCGACCGCACGCTCGACAATTACTCCTATGTAGACCACCGCTGCGGCCATTCCACCACCGACGAGCTATATAAATATATCCTTGACGACCGCACACGCGGCGCCTTCACCGGACTCATCAATGTGTCCGAGGGTGCGGAAAAGACCGAGGCTTACCAAGCCAACCGCAACATTGTGGTCAGCGATGAGGCGAGGATGTTTTCCAAGCCGCAGCTCATCATCCTCAATGATGACGTGAAGTGCTCACACGGCACGGCGATAGGCAAATTTGACGAAATGCAGGTCTTCTACATGCGCAGCCGCGGCCTGAACGACCGCGAGGCTCACATGCTGCTCAAGCAGGCATTCCTCTCCGACGTGGTGGACAAGGTAAGGCTGCCGCAGCTTCACGAGCGGCTGAACTATCTTGTAGAGCGGCGCATATCCGGTCACGACATCACATGTGCCACCTGCCACAACTGCAACAATCCGGAATAAGACCCGGGATAATACAATGGATTACAACACTTACGACATACCGCATATACGCAGACAGTTTCCGGCTCTAAGCCGAATGGTGCAGGGAAAACCTCTGGTATATCTCGACAACTGCGCCACTTCGCAGACCCCCGCATGCGTGGTGGAGGAGATCGTGGCGGACTATTACGAGCGCAAGGCCAACGTGCACCGCGGTGTGCACACCCTCTCTCAGGAGGCCACCATGCGCCAGGAGGCCACACGCGAACGTGTGAGGGGATACATCGGAGCCCGGTCGGTCCAGGAGATAGTCTTCACGCGAGGCACCACAGAGGCCATCAATCTTGTGGCCTCCAGCTTCGGCGACAGATTTCGCGAAGGGGATGAAGTCATACTCACCGTGATGGAACACCACTCCAACATCGTCCCCTGGCAACTGCTGCAGCGCACCAAGGGGATCAGACTGCGTGTGGTGGGATGCGATGAGCGCGGAGTGCTTGATCTGGAGCAATACCGCAGTCTTTTCAACGAGCGGACCGTCTTCGCATCTTTCGCCCAGGTCAGCAATGTGCTCGGCACCGTCAATCCTGTGGCCGAAATGATAAGGATAGCCCACGGCCATGGAGTGCCCGTGCTTGTGGACGGCGCACAGGCGGCCCCCCACATGAAAGTGAACGTCCGGGAGCTGGACGCCGACTTCTATGTATTCTCTTCACACAAGATGTACGGCCCTACCGGCATAGGCGTGCTCTACGGCCGCCGGGAGCTGCTCGAGGAGATGCCCCCCTATCAGGGTGGCGGCGAGATGATCGGCCATGTAAGTTTCGAGGGGACCACATTCGCCGAACTTCCGTTTAAATTCGAAGCCGGCACCCCTGACTTCATAGGCATAGCCGCCTTCTCCAAGGCGCTCGACTTCATAGAGTCTGTGGGGATAGAGGCTATCGGAGCACACGAGGAGATGCTTATGCGGCATACCACAGAGCGACTCAAATCCGACAACGACGGGCTGCGTATCTACGGCGAGGCGCCTGAGAAAGGGGGGCTGATATCCTTCCTGATCGACGGGACACATCCTTATGATATCGGGATGCTGCTCGACGGCTGCGGCGTGGCCGTCCGCACCGGCCATCACTGCGCCCAGCCTCTGATGGAGCGATACGGCATCCCCGGCACGGTGCGCGTATCCTTCGGCGCATACAACACTGTCGCCGAATGCGACTATTTCGCTGACTCGCTGCGCAAGGTAGCCGCCATGCTCCGCTGACAGCCATTCCTATCCCCTATCCCCTGTCCCCTATCCCCTATCCCCTTATAATCAGACTATTTGCCCAAATAAGAAAAAAATTGTAAATTTGCAGACAAATGAACAGATTTTTTGCAGTATTCATGTCCATAGTCTGCTCTGTGGCAGTCGTACGGGCATTTGAACTTGACTGGGAAGCCACGACCACGGTCAATGTCGGCACCGGGCCTTTCGCACCATCGCTGATAATGGCCAATCGCGCGGGCACAGTCACTCAGTCCAAGGGCGTCTACGAGCGTGCAAAGATTTTCGCACCTCTCGAGCCGGAGAAGCGCTTCAGTTTCGCATTCGGAGCCGACGGCTACCTCCAGGCGACTTCCGCCGTGGACTATACTCATTGGAGCGCTGACAATCAAGAGTTTATCGTCACAGGCCGACGTCCGGCCTTCGCTACGCTCCAGCAGCTTTACGGCGAAATAAAATACCGCAGCCTCTTCCTGATGGCCGGCATGAAAGAGAATGACCGCACATTTCTCAACAATCCTCTGTCAAGCGGCGACATGACGGTGAGCAACAACGCGCGCCCTATCCCTCAGGTGAGAATCGGATTCTACGATTTTGTCAACATACCGCTGACCAACGGGTGGGTCCAGATTATCGGCGATATCGCGTACGGCAAATTTACGGATTCCAAATGGAACAAGGACCATTACAATTACTATAATTCATTTATCACCACGGGGGTGTGGTACCATTACAAACGCCTTTACCTCCGCTCCAATCCGCGCCAGAGATTCAGTGCCACTGTAG
>CAYSJG010000043.1:0-7227 GCA_964431295.1 uncultured Sangeribacter sp.
GCTAAGTCTTGAGGGAAACGTACTTATTATCAATGATTCAGAGAATAGCGAAAATCAGATAAAAATTTTCGATGCCAATGGTATTCTGATTGGTGAACGGAGCTGCGTAGGGAGCGCGCGACTAAATCTTGATACTGCGGTAAAGGACTCCGTATAGTCTCCATTAATGGAAGGCAGTCGCTTAAATGTTTGATAGAATGAAAATAAGGCGTTACATATTATTACTGCTGTGCTGTCAGATATGCTCAAATCTATGGGCAGATGTGCCTCAGATGAGTATATCGACCAATGATGGCGGATTCGCACATATTGAGCTCGTCAACGGCCTTGAAATACAGCATACGTTTCCGGAGGAGGGGGGTGCTCCTATGGTTATATTCAATCATAATGCGGGCAACCCCACAGAAATAAGCATGGAAGATGTTAAGTCATGTGATATTGTGCATCCCGGCATTCCCGCACTCTCTTTTCATTTTCCTGAATATCCTGAAGCAGAGCAAGTATGGTCGAAGGAAGACTATATCAACGCCACGCTTGATGTTCATGGTAACGGAGCAGTGGAAGATGTCGAAGGTCTGAGTCTTACAGTCAAAGGGCGTGGCAACAGTACGTGGAGTTGCGAGAAGAAACCTATGCGGCTAAAATTTGTCAGCAAGACCTCGATATGCGGGTTCAAAAAGTCGAAAAACTATGTATTGCTCGCCAATTACCTTGACAGGACCCACATACAGAATGTGTTGGCACTATGGCTCGGCCAAAGGCTCGGATTGCAGTACACCAACCATTATCAGCATTGCGATGTGTTCATAAATAATAAATATGTAGGACTTTACCTTCTTACGGAAAAAATTGGCATCAATTCCTCCAGCGTAGACATTGATGAAAATCAGGGAATGCTTTTTGAAATCAGCACGGAATTTGACGAAGACTATAAGTTCCGAAGTACAAGGTATGACCTTCCGGTGATGGTAAAGGATCCAGATCTGATGGAAATTGCCGAGGCCTATCCTGACGGACCTGCCGCGGAGGATATTTTGGATATGTGGAAAGCGGACTTCGAGAAGGCGGAAGAGGAAGTTTATAGTGGAAGAGGATTCAATTGCTTCGATATCGAATCCTTTGTCAATTACACGCTTGTACAGAATGTTATGCTCAACCATGAAATGTATGGTCCGAAAAGTCTTTATATCTACAAGACCGATATGAATGATGGCACAAAATACACATTTGGTCCAATATGGGACTTCGATGCCTGCATGATAGCCTGGGGCATAGTCGACGGAGAAGTGATGCCCAGCGATCCCGAGCGGTCTATATATTATCATACTTTCCTCAGCCGGCTTATCAATACGTCGGGTTACAAGACACAATACGCAGCCGTTTTCAATCGGTTTTATTCAGAAATTTTTCCCGAAATGCTGGATTTTATAGATACTTATGCTGTAGCCGTGGAGCAATCTGCGGAACTTGACGGCCGAAGATGGCCTTATGAAGGACCATTCAAAACGTGGACTTATCGTTCTAATTCGTCCGATGCTCCGAAGCACATATCAGATCTTCGCGAATGGCTGGTGCGTCATGTAGAGTATATGAAAGAAAACCTGGACAAAGGGAAAATTTGAGCCTGAAATTTTTTGTGGGATGGGGTCTTAGACCCCGGCTATTGGCTATTTCGTTCTGATTTATGATATTATGAAAGAATTGGTTTGTCCTAATTGCAATCATGTGTTTCAGGTGGATGACGCAGTGTTTGAATCCATAGCTTCTCAAGTGCGCACAAGTGTGTTCAATGAGGAGGTGACCCGGCGTGTGGAGGAGATACGCGGACAGCTGAAGAGCTCTTCGGAGGTTGAGGCGCTGAAAATTCAGCAAGGATATGATGCTCAGGTGTCGGCCAAGGAGAAGGCTTTGATCGAAAAGGATGCCGAAATCGCTGAGCTCCGCGGCAAACTTGCTGCCGCGGATGACAAGCGGTCACTCGAAGTGGCCGCCGCAGTGCAAGCTAAAGAGGAGACAATAACGCAGCTGAGCCGCAAACTTGAAGTGATGAAGTCCAACGCCGAGAGTGAGCGCAAACTTGTGGAGGCCAATGCCGAGGTCGCTCTCCAGAGCAAACTCCATGACAAGGAGAAGGAGATATCTGCCGTAAGAGAAGAATTTGGCAGGAAGGTGAGCGATCTCGAGCTGAAGTTGGCCGAGCAGCAGCGAAAGACCACTGAAGCTCTCACAGAGAAGGATAAGGAGATACAGCTGATCAAGAATTTCCGCACCAGTCTATCCACCAAGATGATAGGCGAGTCGCTCGAGGTCAGCTGCAAGCAGGAATTTGACGCGGCCCAGAGTCTCGGCCTCTTTCCTGACGCTACATTTGATAAAGACAACGATGCCAGACTCGGATCCAAAGGTGACTTTATCTTCCGTGATTATATCAATGGCGAAGAGTATATCTCAATCATGTTTGAGATGAAAAACGAGAGCGATGAGACTGCCGCCAAGCATCGCAACAGTGACTTCTTCGACAAGCTTCATAAGGACAGGCAGAATAAGGAATGTGAATATGCCGTGCTCGTGTCGATGCTTGAGCGTGACAATGAGATATATAACAGAGGTATCTTCAACGCCTCCCATATCTATCCGAAGATGTTTGTCATCCGCCCGGGTATACTGATGCCATTTCTCTCGATGCTCTGCTATGCGGCGCGTCAGAACATTATGAAGATTCAGGCGCTTCAGTCCGATCTCGCCATAGCTCGTGAGCAGACAGTCGATGTAAGCAGATTCGAGCAGAAAAGGGATGCATTTGCCCAAGCGTTCAAGAAGCTGGTGGATGACCATGAGAAGAAGCAGTCGGAGGCTCTTGAAGGGATTGACAAGGTGATCGCCTCTCTGGAGAAGCAGATAGAGCAGCTCCGCAAGACAAAGAATCTCTTTGAGACTTCGGGCAAAAAATTGCTGAAAGCCAATGAGAGGGTCGAGTCTGATTTTACAATTAAGAAGCTGACACACGGCAATAAGACCATGCAGAAGAAATTTGCCGAAGCGCGTCAGATTGAGCAGGCTGCCGGCAGTGCAATCGAGGATTTGAGCGGAACTGAGGATGTCTGAGACCCTCTGAGAAGCTCCGAGACGGCTCTGAGGGACCCTCCTTAAAACTTACGAATTTTTTCGTAAATTTGTATCAGAAATGAAAAACCTCTCAATATATCCGTTGGTCAGCCGCATGCTGATGTCGGCGGGAGCACTTGCCGGATATGGCAGACGGTGTCTCGGCGGCAAGATGCTCGCCGTGCGTACACTTATGTGTACCGGCTGTCTTCGCCGTCGCTTCGCAAGTTTCGGTGCCCGATCCGTCATCCGTCCGAGACCGGATGTGCTTTTGGGTGCGCAATATATAAGCATCGGGAGCGATGTGGTGATAGGCAGCGGGATTACGTTGACCGCCTGGACACTTCCAGACCGTCCGTCGCAGCATCCGCAGATTTCCATCGGCGACGGGAGCAGCATCGGTGCTTATTCCCATATCACGGCGATAGACCGCATTGTAATAGGGCGCAATGTCCTGACCGGGCGCAATGTCCTGATCACTGACAATTCCCACGGCGCTCTTCTCCCGGGAGAAGGGGATATCCCCCCGGTCGAGCGTCCGCTTCATTCCAAGGGGGCGGTGATAATCGAGGATAATGTATGGATAGGAGAGAAGGCGAGCATTATGCCGGGAGTCACCGTAGGCAGAGGTGCTGTGGTGGCGGCAAATGCTGTTGTCACCCATGATGTGCCACCCAATACCCTTGTGGCCGGTGTGCCTGCAAAAGTGATTCGTAAAATATGAAGGATTTTAAGATTATACCATTGTATCTTCCCCAATTTCACACCACGCCTGAAAACGACGAATGGTGGGGAAAGGGATTTACAGAGTGGGTGAATGTCAAAGGAGCAGTCCCGCTGTTTGAGGGGCATCGTCAGCCCCGCGTACCGCTTGATGACAATTATTACGACCTCAGCCAATTGGAGACTCTGCGCAGTCAGTGCGCGCTGGCCAAGAGATATGGTATCTACGGATTTGCGATGTATCATTATTGGTTTAACGGACACAAACTTCTCGAAAAACCGATGGAGATGCTTCTGGCCAATCCGGATATTGATATAAATTATTGTGTATCATGGGCCAATCATGACTGGACCGATGCATGGCGTGCAGCGGATCGTGCTCCGCGCACACTTATAGCGCATGACTTCGACGACGAGGCCGACTGGGATGAGCATTTCAGATACCTGCTGCCGTTTTTCCGCGACCCGAGATACATGAAGGAGGATGGCAAGCCCCTTGTGATAATATATATACCTAATCTGATCGGTAAGCTTAATAAGATGCTCGACCGATGGACATCCCTCGCACAGGAGGCCGGTTTTCCGGGACTTAAATATATCTATCAGAGCGCAGCCTCATCCTATGCGGATGACTGGGACAAGTCCGGATTTGACTACGGCGTGGAGATGAATCCGCAGTATATCAATCTGCTGACCGGTACGCAGCGCGAGCCGCAGCAGATTAATTTCAAGAGGTTGAAATGGGTGCGCAGGCTTAAGAAATTGCTCGGTATCAAGAAGAGTCTGGATTTTAGAGGCTATAGTCACAAGTCAGTGCGTCACATGGATTACGACACATGCTGGCAAAGCATACTTACCCACCGTCCCGTCAGTGACAAGATGATACCCTGTGCCTTTACCGACTGGGACAACACTCCTCGCCATAAATCCAACGGAGTGGTGTATGACGGGATGACAGCGGAGAAATTTGCCTCATATTTCCGTCAGTTGCTTGAGAAGGCCGAATGTGAGTATAAGACGGATATGGTATTTGTCTTCGCATGGAATGAGTGGGCTGAAGGAGGTTATCTTGAGCCCGACAAAGAGAATGGATATGCGCTCCTGGAGGGGATAAGAGACGCTTTGGCGGCATGTAGAAAGGACTAAAATTTTATTTGCAGGCTTCATGTATGCCAATAATTGCTTATCTTTGTAGTTGTAATGGGAAAAGAAAGATGGATGATGCTATTCATCTCTGCAATTTTGATATTATTCAGGTATAGGATAGTATCATACCATACTATAAACTATAATGAAAGTTGCTGTAGTCGGAACAGTAGGAGTGCCAGCCTGTTATGGGGGGTTCGAGACGCTTGTGGAGAATCTTATAGGTGAGCACTGTTCGGATGATATAGAATATACAGTGTTTTGCAGCAGCAAAACCCTTGATCGCAGGCTTAAGAGTTATAAGCATGCCAAACTTGAGTACGTACCGTTTAAAGCCAACGGTATGCAGAGCGTTATCTATGATGCGGTCTCTATGCTTCGTGTCTTCAGGGGATATGATGTGATTCTTTATCTCGGTGCGAGTGTGCCGATGTACAGATGGCTTAAGAGGTGGTGCACTGCCAAAATCATATTCAATATCGACGGCATGGATCATGAGCGTGCGAAATATGGCAGTTTTCAGAAGCGCTTTCTCTCATATCTCAAAGAAAACGGAGCGAAGATATATGATTTTATCATCTCCGACAATGCCGGAATACATGATTATGTAAAGCGTCATTACGGGCGAGGCTCGCGCATGATACCTTATGGTGGCGATCATGTGCTGACTGAAGTCTCGGAAGAGCGCAAATTTTCCGTTTTGTCAGAGTATGGTCTGAAGTCCGGTGAATATGCCGTGAAGGTGTGTCGCATAGAGCCGGAGAATAACTGTCATATTGTCCTTGATGCCTTTGCGAGTAGCGGACGACAGCTTGTACTTGTTGGCAACTGGGATTACAGCGCCTATGGCAAGGAACTTCGTGCGCGATACTCCGACTACCCCCATATCAGGATGCTTGACCCGATATATGATCTGGAGGTGCTGAATGTGCTGCGCGGAGAAGCCGGTATGTATGTGCACGGTCACATGGTGGGAGGCACCAATCCCTCGCTGGTGGAGGCTATGTTTTTCGGAAAGCCCGTACTTTGTTACGATGTGGTCTACAACCGGGCCACGACATTCGGCAAAGCCGATTATTTCCGGACTGCCGATGAACTGATAAGACTTCTTGAACATAATGTGTCGGATGGTGAAGCCTTACGTGAACTCGCCTTCTCTCACTACACATGGAAGAGCATAGTGGCGCAGTATGAGCATGCATACGCCGACGCTCTCGCCGGAAAATGCGAGTAAGTACCAGAGCAGATATAGCCGCAGTATGTGAAAAAGCTCGTGGCGTGGCTATGTCTCAGCCTGACTGTCTTCTGTTAGGGAGAGGGAGCGTGTGGCGCCTATTCCGGCAGTGAAGCAGAAGAGCCATGAATACCATTGAGGATAGCCTCGCTGCAGGAATATCAATATGATGAATATCAGAAAACTCAGGGCGTATCTCTTGTTGGCTCCGGGACTGATGAGGCATAAGTAATATGCGCCGACGATCAGCAGACTGATGACACCATATTTCAGCAGAAAGATTTTATATCCGGCACCGCGGATTTTTTCTCCCTTGTTGGTGGAATTTTTCACACCGAGGATAATTGTGCCGTCATTGACACATTGATTGAAATACTTGTCGGTCTGCACTACGGTGCGGTTGTTGCCCTTGATGCCTCTTGTCTTGTCATATTCCAGACGCTCGAACACCATACGGTTTACGGGATTGTCGCCGTTGTTCCATAATTGAGTGACACTGACATATGCAATGCCGAATATCGCCGCAATACCTATTGCAGTGGGCAGATTGCGCAGTTTAAGGAGTACAAGTCCTACTATAAGCAGTATATATCCCGCGAGCGACATGGATATGAGCACACATGCCAGAAGTACCCATTGCCAGGGTTGTCGCTTGAAGTCCATCTTGTTGGCAAACATGACCAGCACACATATCAGTGACAGGTGTCCCGGTTCAAGAAAGGGTCCGCTGAAGCGATAGAGCATGTGGGAGTAATCCTCGCGGATGAAGAATAAATAGTTGGTGAAGGGATGATAAGTGTTCTTGAGAGCGTCAGGCATGAACTTCCCTAAGGATGGCAGATTGACTGCTAATGACAGGGCATATATCCCCAGACTTATGCTCAGCAATATTCCGAGCCATTTGGTGATGGACTGAATAAGGTCCTGCTGCTCATCCGGCGGCAGCATATATATCAGGATAGCGGGGAAGTACATGAAGAGCATCACCTGTGCCTCGACTGCGTCCCGGAGGAAATATG
>CAYSJG010000043.1:7237-11876 GCA_964431295.1 uncultured Sangeribacter sp.
ACGAAAAACATCAGTGCGAGCAATAGCAGCAGCAGCGGTATGCGCTTGGAAAACTGCAGTTTGAAATTGCCCAGCATCATGCAGGCGATCATCATCAGGTCAATGCCGATAAGGTATATTCGTGGAGCTATAAGAAAAGCCATCCAGAAATAGCCGGTCAGCAGTATCAGGATGAAATTGAGTATTTTGAAGAAGACCCACATTGTTATGGCTGTTATAGCAAAGGTGTGTTGGAAAAGGATTGTATATTGTCAGTCGCGTCCGAAGAGGTCGCGGGTATAGACTTTGTCCTTGACGTCGTCAAGCGCGGGATCCACTCGGTTGGCTATGATGGCGCCGCTGATGCGTTTGAATTCGGCAAGGTCGTTGATCACTCTGCTGCCGAAGAATGTAGAGTTGTCTGGCAGCGTAGGCTCATAGATCACGACTGTCGCTCCTTTTGCCTTGATGCGTTTCATCACTCCCTGGATGGAGCTTTGGCGGAAATTGTCGGAATTGCTCTTCATCGTCAGGCGGTATACTCCGATAGTGCATTCAGTCTCGCGTCCGCTGTCGTATGAATTGTTGGCGTCATAATGATAATAGCCGGCTTTGCGCAGCACTCTGTCGGCTATGAAGTCCTTGCGCGTCCGGTTGCTCTCCACTATGGCGCTCATCATGTTTTGAGGCACATTGGCGTAATTCGCCAGCAGCTGCTTGCTGTCTTTGGGGAGGCAATAACCTCCGTATCCGAAGGACGGATTGTTGTAGTGGTCGCCGATGCGCGGATCGAGTCCTATCCCCTTGATGATGGAGCCTGCGTCCAGACCCTTCATTTCAGCATAGGTGTCGAGCTCGTTGAAGTAGCTGACCCGAAGAGCAAGATATGTGTTGGCAAAGAGTTTGACAGCCTCGGCCTCCTTCATTCCCATGATGAGCACAGGGATGTTTTCTTTGATTGCTCCCTGCTGCAGAAGCTCTGCAAACCGCTGCGCCTGACTGCGAAGATACGGGATATCGGCAAGGCGTGAGATGGCGAGATTTTCCTCCTCTTCGGATGTGTCGCCGGGAGAGGCTAACGTCTTAGGCACGCCTACTATGATGCGGGAGGGGTAGAGATTGTCGTATAAGGCTTTGCTCTCACGCAGGAATTCCGGTGAGAAGAGCAGGTTGAGACGGGTGAGTCCGCGCTGCATATATCTGACATAGAGACTGCGGGAGTATCCTACAGGCACAGTCGACTTGATGATTATTACAGCGTCGGGATTCACACGGGTGACGAGATCGGTGATCTCCTCCACTTTCGAGGTGTCGAAATAATTCTTCTCCGGATCATAGTTGGTGGGTGCGGCCACGATCACAATGTCTGCGTCAGCGTAAGCCGCTTCTGCATCGAGAGTCGCCGTCAGGTCGAGATCCTTCTCCCGCAGATATTTTTCAATATATTCGTCCTGGATAGGGGATTTGCGGGCATTGATGGCCTCGACTTTCTCGGGTATTATGTCTACGGCTGTGACGTGGCAATGGCCGGCGAGAAGGGTTGCGAGGCTTAGTCCTACATATCCTGTGCCGGCCACTGCGATGCGCGGCTTGGGATATGCGCCCGACGCTTTATGATCGTTGCCGGCTTCGTTGCCGGCGGGCATGGTCTGTGTCATATTGCAAATATAGCGATTTAGAGTCATTCGCGCAAGCGCCCGCGCAATATGCTGCGATAAAATTCGAGAGTCAGCCGACCATTTTTCTCCGTTGAGTATAGGCGTTGGGTCACCTCCCTTGCGTCACCGGTGATTTTATCATATTCATCCGCACTCATGGCCGAGGCGGCGAGCATGGCCTCTACCATAGATGTCTCGTCGCTGAATCTCAGGCCAATATCGGAGCCGCAGAGCTCTTCGCCGCGGTTAAATTGCTCGCGGGTGCCTCCGGTGTCGCGCCCTATGACCAGACAGCCGCTGAGCATAGCCTCGGCGGTGATGCGTCCGAAGGCCTCGCATTTCGATGGCACTATGATGGCGAGTGCGTGATGCATCTCTTCGCGCACACGGTCTGAAGGTCCTGCCAGCTCCACCGCATCTTCGATGTCAAGGTGTCTGCACACCTGCTGATAATGTCGGAGATCCGCCGGGGTGACGCGTCCCATGATTCTGAGCGAAGCGCTCCCTCCGCGCATACGGTATAGGGCGAACGCCTTAAGCAGATCTCCTACACCTTTACCCTCTGTGACCGCGCCTGCAAAGATGAAGCGGTCATCGCGGGCCTCACGGGGCAGAATATTGTCCGCGCGTGTGTTGAGGTCATTTTCTATGCCGTTGTATATCACTGTGGCATGTTCCCAAAGACCGTGATGCTTCATTACGCCGGCGGTGATGGCTATCGTATAGCTCTCCTCTCTCAGCCTTTGGTGAAACAGGGCATCTGACGGGAAGGGACGGAGCGAGAAGTCGAGGTCCACATATTCGCGCACATGCCATACATGAGGTATTCCCAGACTTCGTGCGGCCAGAAACCCCGCGTTGATTACCGAGACGTTGCTGTGTATGATATCCGGCTTGAAGCTGGAGCAAATCCTTTTGATACCGCGGACTGCGAGTATGTTTTGCAGGCTCATCTTTATTATCCTCGGGATATAGAGCACTGCGTCCTTGATGAAATTATTGTCGCGGCGCAGCATAGGGTATATGATCTGGCGCACCGGCAGAATATCGTAGGGTATCTGAAAGCGCTCCAATACTTCGCAGAGATATCCATGCTCCGGGGTGACGACGCGCATATCCACACCCTTTTTCTTCAGCTCTCTTACAAGATTGACAAACGATACTGTCGCTCCTCCGCGAAATGATGCGGATACGACAAAGAGTATCCTCCGTGGAGTCACCGGAGTTGATTGGGAGTGTGGCGTAGTATGGCGGTTTTGTTCGGTCATGATCGTGATGTGCAGCCTTTTAAGAGCGCCGGGATGGCCTGCCTCTCCTCTTTGTCAAGGGCGAGCGCCCAGATACAGAGTGGTGTCACAGCCACTGCGACGACGAGAAACAATATGAGATATCCGACTGAGTGCGGTAATGCATGATGTGTCAGTGTCAGTATTGTGGCGGATATCAGGAGTGCTGGAAGTGTGCGTAGATAGACGCGGTAGATAAATTTGCCGGGAGAGAAGAGCACAATCTGTGCCTTGAGGAGATAGAGCCGTGCCGTAAGCGCGAGTGCTGAGGATATGAGCATTACAAAGAGTACGATATAAGGATCATCCATATACTTTAGCCATATCCACGCCGCAGGTATGGTGGCCAGCATAATGGCTGCTATCACTATCTGGAATAGGCGTATGCGTCCGGTAGCCTGTATGGCGGTGGTGACAGGACTCACCACACATTCGATGAGCGACATAAGCAGAGTGAGCTGCAAAAATCCTACGGTGTATGGCGCCACATCTCCGAGCCAGAGTGTCAGCACCTGTCGGGCGCAGAGCACACCGGGGATTACGACAAGGGCCATGAGCATGAGGGAGTAGCGGCAGCTGCTGTAAAGCAGCGACAGCATTGAGTCTGTCTCACCGGCGGCATAGCGTTTGGTAATCTGCGGATTGACGGCCATGGTGAAATTGGAGTAGAAGGCTGATAGTACTCCACCCACCTGTGTGGCAATCCCTTTTGCCGCATTGACAGCCACGTTGAAGAATAGATTGAGCACAATGTTCATCCCCTGATCTCTCACTGAGAAGCCCATATTGCCGAGAAAACTCCAGCCTGCAAAGCCAAACATCTCTCTGACAAGGTGCCGGTCATGATGTCTGATGTAATGGCATTCAGCGAAGTGACGGCGGCAATAGATCATGTAGAAGAGTGCCATACCGGTGGCGATGGCCAGAATAATCACCGCGTAGCCGGCGAGACGGTCGAAGGGGAGTGCCGCGACTGCGAGCACGGCTATGAGCCGCAATATTACGTCGCATATACCGGCAAGTCCGTAGACTTTCATGTGCTCGTGGGCCACTATACAGGAGTTGAATGGCACGCTGATCACAGTCATAAGAAATGTCAGTACGGAGCCTTGATATACCCAGTTGGCCGCTGTCATGCGCTCCGCGGGGATGTGCATTCGCGTGTTGAGAAACCATAATCCTAACGTTTCTGCGAGCAGAAGCACTATCGCGGCTATCGAAAGATGTACTGTGACCGATACAGAGAAGATATGTCGCAGACGACGGGTGTCGCCCAGTCCCAGCCCGAAGGAGATATAGCGCTGAGATGAGGCCACCATGGCATTGTTGAGAAAGGCGAACATCAGCACTATGCCGCCCACCACGTTGTAGATGCCGTAGTCATCCACTCCCAGCACTCTCCACAGCACGCGTACGGTGTAGAGATTGACCGCCATATATACGATCATGCGTATATACAGGAAGGCGGTGTTGCCGGCTATGCGTCGGGAGGCTTCCGAGGGTGCCATATGGTCAGGCTTTGGCTTCGGCTTCTCTTTCGAGTACCAGTTTTACCTGTTTGAACAGATTGGATGCAAATACGAAGTCGTTGAGACTTTGTGACTTGGAGGCAAAGATGTTTTTGTCGTTGCCGATCCAGTCGCAGTGTCCACGGTTGATGAACACTATATTTTCACCGATGCCGAGCACAGAGTTCATATCATGAGTGTTGATGAC
>CAYSJG010000044.1:0-11662 GCA_964431295.1 uncultured Sangeribacter sp.
CACGTCCATGACGACTCCGATGCCGGCATCGTGGAGCGCCTTGATCATCTGCTTCATCTCTTTGACGCGCGCTGCGGGATCGGAGGGATTGGTGGAGTAGGAACCTTCGGGTGCGTTGTAGTTCTGTGGGTCGTAGCCCCAGTTGTATGTATTGAGCTGCAGATTTTCCTCATCGACGGAATTGTAGTCGTAAGAGGGGAGGATATGCACGTGTGTGATGCCGAGCTCCTTGAGGTGGTCTATGCCGGTGGCGAGACCTTGTGGTGAGGTGGTGCCGTGCTCTGTGAGTGCGAGGAATTTCCCCTTATTGGCGATGCCGGACGAGGGGTGCATGGAGAGGTCGCGGTGGTGCATTTCGTAGAGAATGACGTCGGAGAAATTTTTCACCTCCGGTCGTTTGTCGTTGTCCCAGCCTTCGGGGTCGGTGTCGGCGAAATTGATGATGGCGGCGCGTTTGCCGTTGACGCCTACTGCTTTAGCCCATACGCCCGGTGTCTCGTCGAGCCATTTGCCGTCATGCTTTATGGCGAAAGTGTAAAATTTGCCATAGAGCTGTTCAGGTACGGAGGCGGTCCATGTGCCTGTGGGAGCGTTGAAGGTCATGTCGAGAGTCATAGCCGGCTTGCCGGTGTGACCGTTGTTGTAGATATTGACCTTGGCTTCCTGGGCCTTGGGGCTCCAGAGGCGGAAGTGAGTGCCGGTGTTGTCTACAGAGAGCTCGAGGTCATCGCCGGAGTATGTGGGATAAGCCACAAACTGCTCGTCATATCGGCTCTGAGCCTGTGTGGAGAATGTAGCGGGAGCCATGAAGCAAAGTGCTGATACAGCCATGGCGACATGTAAAGAGAATTTATTCATGATTAAATAAATACGTATGTGTAGATGGACTATGCGGGTGACGCATAGAGTCTCAGAATGCAAATATAATATATTTATTTGCGAAAACTCGGTAAATTAAGTAATTTTGTGATAAAATGGTGATAAATAACCATACTATACGATATGAATAAGATGACAGTAGACGAGAGGCTCGAGAAGATGCGTGCGCTGAGAGCTTCCGGATATAATTGCGCCCAGAGTGTGCTGATGTGTTTCCCCGACCTGACCGGATTTGACGATGCGACAGCCGCCGGTATAGCCGCCGGCATGGGCACGGGCATCGGTGGCCTTGGTGAAATCTGCGGTGCCGCGAATGCCATGGCGATCATCGCCGGGACTCAGAGTGGATCTGCACCGATGGCCAAGATTGCCGCCGGCAAGGATGCGCGTGAGCTTTGCAGTCTCTTTGCCGGCAACTGCGGAGGTCGCCTCGTATGTCGCGAACTGAAGAAGACGCCGCCCGTAGTGCCGTGCAATGATTTGATAGAGATGGCTATACGTCTTGTGTCGGAGAAATACGTGAAATGACCCCTTGCAAGCGATATATGCTGTCCGGTGCGCTCCTTGCGCTCTGTGCGGCAGCGGCTCCGGCGGCCGTCAATACCGAGACGGCGATCTTCGAGCCCCTGCTGCGCACCCTTACAGTAACGCGCGATGATGATCTGATGCTCGATCCGGTGCTGGAGCTCGGTTCCGGCAGTCATCTGACCATCTCTTTTGACGAGATAGGGGATGATAGATCGTATCTGCGTTGCCGTCTGCTGCACTGCAATGCCGACTGGCAGCCCTCCATGTTGCAGGAGAATGAGTATGTCTCCGGCTTCAACTATATGGATATAGAGGACTATGCCTTCTCCTCCAACACCTTCGTGCATTATGTGAATTATCAGCTGACGATACCCAATGAAGAGATGGAGCCTCTGGTGTCGGGCAATTATCTGCTGCAGGTATTTGACCGCGATGAGCCGGAGATCACTCTGCTGCAGGTGCGTTTCCGTGTGAGCGAGCGCGCGGTCACGATGCGCGGTGAGGCCACTTCGCGCACGGACCTCGGCCTAAATGAAGAGTGGCAGCAGGTCAACCTGACAGTCGATCCCGGAGATTTCAGCATAGCCAATCCTTACACCGACATAGTGCTTGTGGTGGAGCAGAACGGCAGTCCGGACTCCCGCCGCGTCATCGGCCATCCGATGCGGGTGCAGGGTACAGGCATAATCTACGAGCATGACCGCAATCTGATATTTCCGGCCGGCAATGAATACCGCCGCTTCGAGACCGTGCGGGCCACATATCCCGGCATGGGTGTGGACTCGACCGGCTTTGATGGAAAGATGTATCATGCGTGGCTCAAGCCGGACGAGAGCAGAGTCGAGCGAAGTTATCTTTATGACAATACCCAGCGCGGACGGTATAAGATAGATGAATACAATTCCACCGACCCCAATCTCGGCGCTGACTATATCATGACGCATTTTGCGCTCGACTTTCCTGAAGTGATCGACGGAGATGTATATGTGGACGGACAGCTGTTCCTTAATCAGTGCGGAGATCAAAACCGGATGCGTTATGACCGCGAGTCAGGGATGTATCTCCTTGATGTGCCGCTGAAGCAAGGGTCATACAATTACCGATATGTGATAAAGCCCCGCGGCGCCGGAAGTAAGAGTAGCGCCTCGCTGATAGAGGGTGATAAATACGAGACGGTCAATGAGTACAATGTGTACGTCTATCTCCGTCAGCCCGGCAGCCGTGCCGACCGTCTGCTCGGAGCGGCGACATTGCTCTTCCGCCCGTGAGAGATAGAATCCGAGGAAGAATTATGGGTTGTATTTGCGTAAGTTAAATAAAAATATTAACTTTGCAGAGCTTTTTGACTAAAGGCGGCAAGCCTCGGTGAGAGACCGATATTGCATCGCGGCATTAAAGCTGCGGACGCTTTTTGATAAAGGCGCGATAATCAAATAATTAACAAATAAATCTCTCAGACCATGCATCTTTCAAACGAAGAAAAGCAGCAGATTTTCGAGAAGTACGGCTTCTTCCACAAGCCGACCGACACAGGTAGCCCCGAGAGCCAGATCGCTCTCTTCAGCGTGCGTATCAAGCACCTGACCGAGCACCTTAAGAGCAATCACAAAGATCACGCCACCGCCCGCGCGCTGAAGATGCTCGTAGGCCAGCGTCGTTCGCTGCTTGACTACCTTATCCGCAAGGATATCAACCGTTACCGCGCAATAATCGCCCAGAAGGAGCTGGGTATCCGTAAGTAACGTAGCGGTCATCCGCACGCATTGCGCGGATATCACCCTATTGAGCCGAAAGACTTATATTCCGATATGGCTGCCGACACTTGTGGTGCTGGCAGCCATATTGTGGCTTACACTCTCCCCCTCACCGCTCGGTGAGGAGGAGATTCCTATATTTCCGGGTGCAGACAAGCTGGTGCATGGCATAATGTTTTTCGGATTGAGCGCGGCGCTTCTGTTTGATACTGCCAGAGTGAGCCGCGGAGGGCGGCTGAGCGTCGTCGCAGTAGCCGGAATTGCCGCAGTGGCCACCGGCGTGGGCGTCCTGATAGAATATTTGCAGCGATGGATGCAACTCGGACGCAGTTTTGATGTTATAGATATGTGGAGTGATGCCGCCGGCGCGTTGGTTGCCGCATCATTGTGGATACTTATCCATAGCCACTATAATATCGACTATACTAAATATCGCAGATCCCATACAGGCGATACAAAATATCGCAGATCTTCAAATACCCCTTGATGAAAATGTCCGAGAGTGAAGTGCATAGCAATGCGACCGACAAGAGTGAGGATGCAGGTGCGAAGAAGCGCCGGCATCTGATACGTCCGGCATGGTTGCGGATTCCTCTCAAGATAATTTTCTGGCTCATTGTGGTGGTGCTGCTTATCCCGGTGGCGCTCTATATTCCTCCGGTACAGACGGGGGTGAAGAATCTCGCCTGTGGCATAGTGAAGGATAAGACGGGGATGGATGTGCAGATAGAGAAGCTGCGGCTCAAGTATCCTCTTGACCTTTCCCTTACAGGAGTGAGTGTGGTGGAAGCCTCCGGCGACACTATGGTCAATGCCCGCGAAGTGGTGGCGGATGTCAAGCTGCTCCCCTTGCTGGCCCTGGATGTCAGACTGCGCAAACTGCAGCTCCTGGACGGTTATTACCGTTTTGTATCTCCTGACTCGTCAATGGTGATGACACTGCGTGCCCACCGGCTCGAAGCCGATGACCGCAGCAGCATGAATATCGCCAAGAGCGAGATCAATCTCAACAGAGCCTGTCTGGAGGGGGCCGATGTCTCCCTGTACATGAATGTGTGGAAGCAGAAGCCTACCCCCGTAGACTCTACATCCACACCATTTCTTATAAAAATCAACGATATAGAGGCGAAGAATGTGAAATTCGCCATGTCGATGCTTCCCACCATCGATACCCTGACAGTGGCCGCCGGCGATATGCGCCTCCGCGGCGGTGTCATAGATTTGCGCACTAACAATATCACCGCCAGGTCGCTGAGTCTCGACGGCGGAGATTTCGCATATATCACGCCAACTCCGGAGTATATCGCCTCTCATCCTGTGCCCGTGGATACGGTCACTCCGCCGTCACCTCCGATGACCATCCGCGCCGACAGTATCAACGTGGACAATCTCAAAGGTATATATGCGCTGAAAGGCGCGAAGCCGCTTCCCGGCTTTGATGCCAATTACATATCCGTCAGTGATGTGGGTATCACTATGCGTGACTTTTACAACCGTGCCGTAGAGCTGAGACTGCCGATAACGCGTCTTACAGCCCGGGAGCGTTGCGGACTATTTGTGACCGAAGGGCGTGGCACCGTCTCTCTTGACGAGAGCGGCATAGAGCTCGAAGGCCTCCATATACTTACCCCCTGGAGCAATATAGAGGCGACAGCCGGCATACCCTTCGCGCTGATGGAGATGAAGCCTGAAGCGCCGGTAAATGTCAAGGCGATAGCCTCGATAGGTCTGCCCGACGTCGAGGCGTTCATGCCCTCGCTCAGAGAATATCTGGTGAAACTTCCCGGGCGCACCCCTTTAGCCGCCAAGGTGAATATCGACGGTCGTCTGGACAATCTGAATGTCAGGAACTTCGACGCCGCCATGGCCGGCATATTCAGTCTTCGTGCCTCAGGCACCGCGCGTAATGCCCTCACTCCCGAGCGTCTGGTGGCTCAGCTGGAGCTTGACGGCGAGCTGATCTCTACTGATGTTGTCACAGCGTTTACCGGCCCTCTCGGCGTGGATGTGCCTCCGCTTAAAATCAGCGGCACTGTCGGGGCCAATTGCAATGACTATACCGCCGATGTAGATCTGAGCACCCCCTCCGGCAACGTTGTGGCCGATGGACATGTGGGGCTCAATTCGGAGAAATACGAGGCGAATGTAAGTGTGGACCATCTGAATGTGGCCGCCTTCATGCCCGATCTCGGGGTCGGTTCAGTGACCGCATCCCTGCAGGCTTCCGGCGCCGGATTCAATCCTCTGAGGAGCGGTGCCGGCACCGACATAAGTCTCTGTCTTGACGAGATATACTATAACAATCATCCCTTGCGTGACCTGAGTCTGCAGGCTCTGCTGCGCGACGGACACTATCATGTGGAGATAGATTCGCCTAATGAGGCGGTCAATGTAGAGGCTATACTCGACGGCAATATAGCCGACGATGACTATACCGTGGCCGGCGATGTGAGACTCTACAGGCTCGACATGAAGGCCTTGGGATTATCCCCGGATGAGATGACAATGCGTGCCGACCTCAGCATGGACGCCCGTCTGCGTCCGGAGCGCTGGCTGTATGATGCCGACATGACGCTCAATAAGGTGGAATATTCCTCCGGCGCGTCCGAAATATCGCTCCCTCAAGGGATCACGGCTCATCTGGAGGCAAAGGAGCAGAATGTGGCCTTGACGCTTGACGGCGACCGGGTGCATCTGAATTTCGACAGTCCCGAGGGGCTGCAGAGCGTCATGACAGGATTTATGGCCTCGGCTGACACTGTAAGCAGTCAGATTGGCCGGCGGTATCTCGATATGCAGACTTTGCAGAAGGTGCTCCCCCCATTTACGCTCAGAGGTGGCGCCTCCGGCAGCGGTATGCTCTCCAATCTGCTCTCCTCCTCCGGCCTGAGTCTGGATACAGTGCATTTCCGTCTTGACAATGACAGCATATTGCGCGGAGGAGCGAGTGTGCTTGCCATGAACTCCGGCGGTCTGCAGTTTGACACCATCACCCTCGGTCTGAAGGAGCGTGGCAGTCTGCTGGATTATCAGCTTCATCTGGGCGAGCGTCCCGGCACAATGGATGAATTTGCCAATGTCAATCTCACCGGCTATCTCGGCAGCAACCGTCTGTCGGCCTATCTTGTGCAGCGCAATCTGCAGAATGAGACCGGCTACAGGCTCGGTTTTACGGCCGCAGTGGTGGACAGTACCGTCAATCTGCACTTCACCCCTCTGAAGGCGCGCATCGCATATCTTCCCTGGAGTTTCAATCAGGACAACTATATATCATACGATTTCTCCGTGATGCGGATGCAGGCCAATCTCAGAGCCTCGAGCAAGGAGAGCAGTATCCTTATGCAGACTCAGCAGAATGATGAGGGTAAGGAGGAACTTTATCTCAACATCGCCAATCTCAAGATACAGGATTTCCTGAACATGCGCATGGACGCTCCGCCGGTGAAGGCCTCCATCAACAGTGACCTGAGGGTGTATTACAACGGCAAGGCGCTGATAGGCCGCGGAACTTTCGGCGTCAACGACCTGTATTATGACAACGCGCGTGTAGGCGACCTCGACTTTACATTAAGCGCCGGCAGCAACTTCAATGACAAGATGGGCGGAAGATTGGGTCTAAAGATCAACAATAAGGAGGCGATGGTGCTCCTTGGCACTCTCTCGGCCGGAGCGGAAGGTCTGCAGCCCGATCGCATGCGTCTGCAACTTACTGAATTCCCGCTCAGTGTGGCCAACGCATTTCTCGGCAGTGATGTCATGCAGCTGGGCGGAGCGCTCAACGGCGATTTGAAATTGACCGGCTCGCTTGACTCCCCCATGCTCAACGGCAGTCTCGCCTGCGACTCCGTGCGGGTACATGTCCCGATGATGGGGTCTGCCCTCAAGCTCTATAATGATTCTATATCAGTGGTCGACAATCTGCTGACCTTCAATGATATGAAGATATATGGCGCCAACAGCAATCCCTTGACGATATCCGGAAGCGTGGACGCGCGCAAATTGAGCGACATACGGCTCGATCTTGCTGCCAACGCCTCCAATTTCCAGCTTATCAACAATGACCGGCGCGCCAAATCGGAAATTTATGGCAAGATATTCCTGAATCTTGCCGCCACGGCCAAAGGTCCGTTGAAGCATTTCGATGTCAATGCCAATCTGTCGGTGCTCAACAATACCGATGTCTACTATACATTGAGCTCTGCGGCATCGCAGTATGCGGCGTCATCAAGCAGCGATGTGGTGAAATTTGTGAATTTCAACGACACGACTCAGGTGGCACGCGCCGACTCTGTGGCCCCCTCCATGATGGCAATGCGTGTCAACGCGGCGGTCAGCATCAATTCAGGTGCCCGTGCGTGTGTTAATCTCAGCAACAACGGCACATATAAAGTGACTCTGACGCCTTCGGGACGTCTGAGCTATTATCAGAACTATATGGGCGACATGTCGCTCAACGGCCAGATAAAACTCGGCGAGGGGCTTGTGCGCTACGGCTTCCCGGTCTTGGGTGACAAGACATTCAATTTCGGTCCGCAGAGCTATGTGCAGTTCAACGGTAATGTGATGAATCCCTCCTTCGACATCCTGGCCACGGACAAGATCAAGGGAGGCGTGACCACATCCGGCGGCAATTCGCGGATGGTCAATTTCCTTGTCTCGCTTTCAGCCACAGGTACTCTCTCCGCACCCAAAGTGCAGTTTGACCTTTCGACCGATGATGATCTCTCCCTGCAAAACGAGCTGACGTCGATGAGCGCCGACCAGCGTTCGATGCAGGCGATGAATCTGCTGATCACCGGCAGATACGAGGGGAGCGGCATGAAATCCTCCAACGGCAACTTTGTCACGGGCCAGCTGTACGGATTTCTCGCCTCCACTCTCAATTCCTGGGCGGCGCAGACCATACGCGGCGTCGACCTCAGCTTCGGCATAGACCAGTACGCTTCAGGCAGCGGCGGCGCGACGACTACCGCTACAAGTTATTCTTATCAGGTCAGCAAATCGCTGTTTAATAATAAGTTTAAGATAGTAGTAGGCGGTAATTACACCGCTGACGCCAATGCTGACGAAAACTTTGCGGAGAATCTGCTGAGCGACGTCTCCTTCGAATATACCCTGAAGCAGACCAACAATCTGACAATGCTCGTGAAGCTCTATCGCCACATGGGCTTCGAGAGCATCCTGGAGGGAGAGGTGACATCCACCGGCGTAGGATTTGAGATGCGTCGCCGCCTCTCTACTCTCAAGTCACTCTTCAAGGTGAGGTGGGGTAAAAAGAAGCCTGCCAAGCAGGACAGCGTGCCCTCCGCGGAGGATCGTGCCAAAGGCTTGCCCGCTTCCGAAGGGGGCGATACAATAAAGGAAAGGAGCGACAGATGAGAAAACTATCAATATCCGCATTAGGCGCTCTGCTGCTGGCCTTGGTCGCCGTATCGTGTTCCACCACAAGAAAGCTGACCGATGACCAGACGCTATATACCGGCGTCAAGGCCCTGAAGATAGTGCCTACCGACGGTGAGAAACTTCCTGATGGTCTGACTACGAGCATCAAGGAGGCGATAGATGTGGCTCCCAACAATGCTATGCCCTTCTTGTCGCCGTATTATCGCACCCCGTTTCCCATAGGGCTTTGGGTGTATAACAACATGAGTGACTCCGCCAAAGGGTTCAAAGGGTGGATATACCGTAAATTCGCCGCTCAGCCGGTACTCATCTCCGATGTGCGTCCCCATCAGCGCGTAAAGATGATAGAGAGCATCCTGGACAACAGCGGTCACTTCGGTTCGACCGCCACCTACGAGCTGCTCTATAACAAGAAAAACCCCAAGAAGGCGCAGATACTGTACAAGGTGGATGTGTCGAAAGCTTATCCCCTGGACTCCATCATATTCCTCAATCGTGACAGCGTGCCGGTGTGCCACTTCATCGACTCAGTAGCCCGCAAGAGCAAATATCTCAGGAAGGGCGAAGTCTTTGATGTGGATTCTCTTACAGCCGAGCGTGTGCGTATCACCAACTCTCTGCGCAATCGCGGCTACTATTATTTCCGTCCCGAATATATAGAATATGAGGCCGACAGCCTGATAACGCCTCACGCCATAGTGCTGCGTCTCGCGCTTGCCTCCAATATTCCGGATCTTGCTACCCGGCGCTTCCGCACAGGTAATATCCAAACCACTCTGTTGCGTCAGAGCAAGCGAAAGCCCGGCGTGCCGGATACGTTGCAGACCAAAAAAGGCGAGTTGATAGTGATGCGTCCGCAGCGCGTGCGTCCGAGTCTGATACCGAGCTGCATCACCTTCCGCGACGGTAAATTTTTCTCCGTGCGCGACATGGACCGTACGCAGACACGTCTGTCGCGTCTCGGCATCTTCAGCAGCGTCAATATCCAGCCTGTGCCGGCCGATACATCCGCCTCCGATCCGAGGATGGATGTGTATATCACCTGTAAGTACGACCGTCCCATAGAGGCCACCATAGGTGTGAATGCCGCCTACAAAAGCAATTCATATATCGGTCCGGGGCTGACGCTCGGCCTCGTTCACCATAATACTTTCGGAGGTGCGGAGAAGCTGTCGCTGGAGTTTACCGGTTCTTACGAATGGCAGACCGGGGGAGGTTCCAATCGCTCGCTCTTCAACTCTTATGAGTTCGGACTGACAGCCTCGCTCGCCTTCCCGCGCCTGCTTGCCCCCAATTTCATCCGTCGCCGCAACCGGGAGCTCAACTGGACCACTATCAGTCTCAACGGCGAGATACTCAACAGGCCGCATTATTTCAAGATGGGGGAGCTGAATCTGGGACTGAATTATGAATGGCAGGCTACGCGCAACACCCGTCATGACCTGACGCTCTTCAAGATCACCTACAATAAACTCATGCATACCACTACGGAGTTTGACTCCATAATGAATCTTAATCCTGCCGTGGCATTGAGTTTCCAAAGCCAGTACATCCCGCAATTGAGCTATACATATACTCTTGACAAATTTCTTGAGCGCGAGCGTATCAACGGCATAAACTTTACCGCGACCTTCACCGAGGCGGGCAATCTCTTCGACGGCATATATGCGCTATGTGGTGTCAAGGGGGAGAAGAAGCTGTTCGGCACCCCCTTCTCGCAGTTTGTCAAGGGTCAGGCTCAGCTTGTATATTCGCGCCGTCTGATACGCGGCACAGAGCATTGGCTCGTCTCCCGGATACTTGTGGGAGCCGCCCATGCCTACGGCAACTCCAAGGAGGTGCCGTACTCCGAGCAGTTTTACATCGGCGGAGCCAACTCCATACGTGCCTTCACAGTGCGCAGTATAGGCCCCGGCAGCTATCATCCGCCGACAGATCTTGAAAACGGATATTTCGACCAGACGGGTACCTTTAAGCTCGAATTGAATACGGAATACCGCTTCCCGATAGTCAGTGTGCTTCACGGTGCGGCGTTTATAGATGCCGGCAATATATGGCTTTTGAAGAATGATCCTCTGCGTCCCGGCGCACAGTTGCGCGGCTCTACATTCTTCCGCGACATAGCCCTCGGCACAGGTGTAGGTCTGCGTGTGGATATAGGTATGCTCGTGATACGCGGTGATCTGGGATATGGTCTCCACACTCCTTATGGCAACGGCACCGGACATTACTTCAATGTAGCCTTCAAGAAGGCCTTTGCCTTTCATCTGGCCATAGGCTATCCTTTCTGATATGTGATATGAAACCGTTCAGCAGCAAAGAGGCTCTTGGTCTTGCCGTTCTGGCGCTGATGTGTGTCGCGGCGCTGTCTGTGGGTTACTGTTCGCGCAGCGGCGATTTAGGGACGACCTCCGGACGCAGTGCGGACGGAGAAGGCGTCTTGCCATCGTCAGAAGCCGTGACACCTGAGGCCGCGCATTCCGATTCAATGTCGGTGGCCGGAGAGAGTAAAAGCCGGAAGAGCGGTGCGATCAAGGAGAGAAAAGCCAAAAAGAGAAGGGGAGGCCGGAATAAATCGAAGAAGCATCCTGCGCCTGCGCCGTCGCGGCGCGATCCGTTTGCCGATGACGTCACGACCAGATAGTCCGCACTCTCAGCGTCTTGCAGTGCGCGTAGGTGAACCAAATCCACCCCCCTGTTGTTATATAGATGAAGACGAGAGAGAGGTAATTCTCCAGGGGCGCGAAGTCCTTTAGCGGAATGTCTCCCGTAATGTCGGTTAAACTGATGATATATAACCCAAAAGAGGCCGTGTCAATCGACACGGCCTCCATTGTCTTATATCTTATAGCCTGTCCTTATCGGTTGGCGCGTTTGCGCTCGAGCTCGTCGAGAATGATTTTGCGCAGGCGTAGGTGATTTGGCGTCACCTCCACATATTCATCCTCCTTGATATATTCCAGAGCCTCCTCAAGCGAGAATACCACCGGCGGTACGATACGGGCTTTGTCATCGGCGCCCGACGCACGCATGTTGGTGAGCTTCTTGGACTTGGTGACGTTGACCACGATATCGTTGTCCTTGGCGTTTTCTCCGAC
>CAYSJG010000045.1:0-11577 GCA_964431295.1 uncultured Sangeribacter sp.
CGCCGAAGATGACGGCCAGAGCCTGCTGGAGGCTCATGAGTCCGGCGTTGACGAAGCTGACCACCATGACGGTGGACGCGGACGAGGATTGTATGAGGGCGGTGATCAAGATGCCGGTAAGGACGCCTGTGAATCTGTTGCGGGTCATTATCCCGAGGATGTTGCGCAGCCTGTCGCCGGCCACTTTCTGCAACCCCTCGCTCATTACCTTCATGCCGTAAAGGAAGAGGCACACTGCCGCAAGAAGGCAGATGAAGTCAATTACACTGTAGTTCATGCGGAGATCTTGATAAAAGCTTGTCGGGGTGAAAGGATTCGAACCGTACTGCGCTACACCCCGAGAGTCTGAGCGCAAAATTAGATGATTTTCGGCGAAAATCATCTAATTATACATTTTTTAACACTTATTTAGCTATTATAGCTATTATAGCTATCTTAGCTATCTTGGCTAAAATAGCGTGGACTCAGAGGCGGGCCTTGGTCTTTGGGCGGCTGTGTGGCGCCCGTAGTATGGACTGTGGCGGCAGGGCTGGGGCAGCAGTCTGGGCGGCTCCATCTCGAAGGCGGAGATGTATAGTCCGATGGCGCGGGTCATGAGGATGTCGTCATGGCTGCCGAGTATGGCTCCGTAGCTGCCGTCGGGTCGTCGCTCATAGCGCAGATATTCGTCAAGGCAGTCCGCGTCGCGCTCCGTATATAGCCCCTCGCGCACAATCTTTATCAGATGTGAGATGATGGCCGGTTTGGTGCGCGTGTTGGTGTGAAATCCCAGCCTTGTGGGATACCCCTCCCTGACGAGGTCCGCCGGGGACGCCCTCTCGTAAAGATTGGGGTATTGCTCGCGGATGAGCTGCAGGATATAGGATGACTGTTCCCCCTCGGTCCATCTGTTGGCGTCGTGAGTCTCGAGAGTATTGCTCTCTATTACGAGGAGCGCATTGTGGTAGAAGGCGGCTATACGTGTGGCGTTCCAGGCGAGCAGGTCGATGTCGCAGTGTCCCCGCCATTGCGCCACGATTTCTGGGGCGGCGGAAGTGTTGTCGTCGAGAGCGGCGGCTCTGTCAAACACGGCGATAACGCTCCAGTCGGCCTTGGTCGAGCGTCCTCCCACATCCACCACCGTCAGGTAACGGTCGGAGAGAGGCGGTGTCAGAGGTGATATCTCTGCCGGAAATTTCCATATCTTGAGCCCTCCCTGCTGAGAGGAGGTGAAATGCAGATCCTCGAGACATCCCTCCTCGCCATCGCGCCTTAGAGAGACAATCTCTCCGCGAGCCTCCGGTGTGTCGCAATGCATTCTCAGTCTCTCCACCGCCTCCCTGTCAAACACTCTGGCGCCCGAATGTGCGAAAGCCTCGATGTCGTCGGAGGGGTATTCCGCGGCCATCTGCGCCTGGTCTGAATATTTGGTGCGCTCCTGCAGGTACCATGCGATGGCTTCGGGCGAGACTCCCCGCTGCAGGAGCGAGTAGAGGTATCTTCCCGAGGGGCGGCGTGAAGTGTCGGCGTCCGAGTACCGCTCCTCCTCGAGTGTGAGCAGGAGTTGCTCGCGCTCGGATGGCGTGAGTTCGAGGCGGTATGCCTCAATTTCGTACCAGGGTATGAAGAGTGCCCTAAATTGTGACTCTCCCCTTGCGGCGGCCATATATTCAGTATGGAAGAAGGTGCCGGTCCCGTTGGCCGTGCTCTCCATTACAATCATGGTCAGCGGCTTCAGCAGCACTCCCGAGCAAGCCGAGCGCACGATGTCTTCCGGGCGCTTCCCCTCCGTGCGTTTCCATATCCCCACCTCCGAGAGATGTACGAGGTTGTAGTCGCCTCCCCGGCAGGAATCCGGGCGTTCCGCCGAACCGATTTTCAGTTTGCAGTTGCGCGCCGGTATGCGCATGGCGAGTCCGGAGCGTCCGGCGTTGCAGATTTTCTTCCCCTCGAAATTCTCCCCCTCGTCGACGAGCATCGCCTGTGGATAATTCTCTATCATGCGCAGAAACATATCCTTGATCTCCTCCGAGCCCGCGCTCTGGTGGGCGATAATCAGTGAATTGAGCCCTTTGCGGTGTATGAGCTGGAGCCACGCCATATATATCTGCGTGCAGGTGGAGCCTCCCCACTGTCTGGCCTTGAGCAGAATGACGCGGATAGGTCTGTCGGCGCGCCGCATCTCCTCGAAGAGCGCCACGAGCTTGCGCTGCGGATAATTGAGCCGGAAGGGTATGTCGTCACCGCCCCCTTTCGGTTTGATTTTCACGCAGTGCTCCGCCCAGAAGAGGAAGTCTTCGCGACACTTGTTGCGAAATTTTGTGTCGGTATGTAGTATTGTAATATCAGTAGTGTAGTCGTCCATGGGAGGCTTAGTAAGTGGTTTTATTAGATGCGAGTCTTTTGAGTCTGTTCTGCAGCTGTATGCGCTTGAGTGTGCGATAGATGGTCACCTTGACAGTGGATGGTTCGAGATAGAATGATGGCGCGGGCTTGTAGACCGTCATATATACTGCGTCGATGATATTGTCTGCCTCTCCGCTGTCGACGAGAAGGTTGGCGCGCCGCTCTATCTCGGCAAACATCGCGCGTCTGAGCGGAAACTTGAGCGGGAAGTCGCCGGTGAGGCGTTTTACCCTGATCATTTCGAGCACTCTGTCCTCCGCCACATAGAATCGCGGTGCCGGTCCATAGGCTATTTCACTGAAGATGCTGTCGAGGTCGAGGATCGCGGCGCTGCGGATTTTACGTCTGAATTCTGCTACGAGCGCCATGTCACGGTCTTCGATGTGAAGTG
Organism: uncultured Sangeribacter sp.; assembly: GCA_964431295.1. GTDB lineage: Bacteria > Bacteroidota > Bacteroidia > Bacteroidales > Muribaculaceae > Lepagella. Next base: position 2,777 of record CAYSJG010000045.1, read on the forward strand.
AGATGTTACCCTGTTTTTTCATAAGCGTTGAATGTATTTAAGAGTGATAAGGAAAACGTTTGCAAAGATAATAGAAAGTTTGTAATAAAATATAGCAACGCTAAATAAATTTGAAAATAATTTTGCAGTGTTCAATCACGAATAGAGGATTGGCAGAGTGTAATAATCTAAAAACAAGTAAAATAATAGCTATGAGCGAAAGTTTGAATCAGTTGGATGCTGTTAGCGATGCTAATGAAGATGCTAATGGGCAGCTTGATCCTCTCGCCGAGGGCGCGGACCCGACAGAGCAGTCAGGAACGAGTGTCGAAGGGAATCTACCTGAGAGTGAAGATGGCTCGGGAGAGACCTCCGGCGACTCCGGAGATAATCCGGACAATTCATCCGAAGCGGGCGAGGGAGAAGTCGGCGATAATAATGAGAATGTCGGCGGGGAAGGCGATGGAGACGGAGATAGCGGCAATGGAAGCGGTGCGTCCGGCGGTAGCGGCGCGGACGATAAGACAGGTGGCGCGTCAGCACGACCACTCCTTCAGAATGTGATGAGTCTCTGTGTGTCGATGATCGAGGGGGCTGTCAAGGAGGAGGATTTTGCCAAGTTGATGGATGCGATAGTGGCCCGTGAGAAGATTCTGGAGCTGGAGCATCTGCTTGAGTCCGAGCGTGCCGGGCATAAGGAAGAGATAATGCGGCTGAAGGAGTCGATGGCGGAGGAGCTGGAGCGGAAAGTCGCGGAGGCGTATGCCGCAGGCGAGATCGCGGGCCGCAACGCCCGGATAGAGGAGTCGCTGCGCGCCGTCCCTGCAGTACCGTCGCTCGGCGGCACTCCGGCGGTAGCCCCGCGCCGCGTATCCTCCATTTTTGACCTCGCGGCCTCGGCGCGATGAAGAGAGAAAGTGAGTGACATTAATTAAATATCAGTACTTTAATAATCAGTAACTATGAGTGAGAAAGAGAATGCACAGGTCCTCACCGTGAGCGGTGTGGCGGAGTCTACCGGTGGTCTTGGTGCCGGCAACTTTATCGAGAGCGATATAGACGAAGCTCTCTTCCGATTCAACAGCGATGACACGCCGTTGATGAATCTGATGCTTCGCGCCAAGCGTGTGAAGGTGGATTCCCCGGAAGTGGAACACTACATGATCGACGAGCCGGCCTCGAGTTTTCAGACATGCGCCGATATGGCGGCGAGTACGGGAGTGACGGCGATACTGCCTCTGGAGGCCGCGGATCAGAATCTGCCCCGTCCTTACGGCACACTCCTTGTGGAGGGTGTGGACGGATACGATGAGAGCGGCACGACTCAGGTGCCGGGGAAGTGGCTGATGCTCTTCGTGGTGGGTCATGATGCCGCGAGCGGCAATCCGATAGTGCGTGCGGTCAATGGCCGCAAGACGGGAGCCTCGGATGAATTCTGTGCCGTGCCCGCAATTCCTAAGGGTACGCGGATTTCGCTGCTTGCCAATTCGCTGTACGAGACCCAGAAAGAGGTGGATCCCGACCTGATAGTGCCCACTCCCCGGAGAGTGTATCTGCAGAAGCGCGGCATGAATCAAGTGGTGAGCGACTATTTCGAGAGCCAGAAGAAGCGTATCCCCTTCTCCAAGGCGATAATCGCCGAGCAGGCGATAGCCAATTTCAAGGTGCGTGGCAACCGCACGCTCTGGGCCGGTCGCCCCGGCAAGATCAAGGTGAATGTGCCCAAGATGGGTATGCAGTATGTATACACCACGGAGGGTCTGCGCTGGCAGTTCATGAGGGAAGTGCGTCAGTCGGGCGCATGGACGGTGGAGCAGATCATAGGTCTGGCGAAGATGTTCTTCACAGGCGAGGATGTCCCCAAGACAGCGTTACTGCTCGCCGGCAAGAATCTTCTGGAGAAGATCCAGTGTATCGACTACTCGAAGCATCCGGAGATACAGATCACCACCAAGGTCAACACGATGGGATGGACGGTGACCAATTTCCACACCGTGTTTGGCGACATAGAGATAAAGCGCGAGCCGACACTCGACCGTCTGGGCTGGAGCAATTCCGGCGCGCTTATCGGCGAAGACCGTCTGGTGCATTATGTCTACAGTGCGGAGCATAGCTTCTCGGACCGTGTGGACGGTGAAGAGGCCACCCGCAACGGTATCCTCATCTGGGATGCCGTAGCCTTGAAGGGGAGCTGTCACATCTGGATAGAGGGTGAGGGGCACAGCGGTGCCGACGACCTCATCAGGATGTGGGATTCAGCTGAAGCGCCTGAAGTGGGTGAGGACAGCAGCGGTATCTATTACCTGCTCTGTGACTGTCCGGGTATCTCTGCCGATGCCAAGAGCGGCCAGACCTGGCGTCCCTCCGTTGTGACCGAGGTAGTGGACGGCGAACGTGTGAATAAGACAATATGGAGTCAAGTCTGAAATGTCATGAATATGAATATGAGTAAGAAGAAGATGTATGTATCACCCGGGCTAACAGAATTGCACCTGATTGTCGGCACCTCTGCGGCGCCGGTGTCGGTGGAATTCACCGGAGGCTCCACGAGCGGCTACGGTACTCGGCCGGCGCATTTTGCCACCGATGATCCTGTGCTTCAGCGGCTCATTGAGTCCTCTCAGCCCTTCCGTAAAGGAATAATAGTAATATCCCGATGAAAATCTCACTGAGCACACTCGCCGACAAAGTGGCGATGCGTCTCGGCGAGCTCCCCGACCGTCGCTATTCCGGCGACGGTCGGTCTGTATCGCTGGAGGAGATGCTGCGGCTGTGTGTGGAGGAGGAGGCGGTCAAGCTGACTCTGTCTGCTCCTCCGGAGTCGCTGCTGTGTGTAAAAAATATGTATGACACCTTGCGCGCCACTGCCGAATGGGGCGAGGAGGGTGAAGAGGTGACAGCCGAGCTTCCGGCCGACTTCCTGCGCTTGCGGCTGTTGCGCCTGAAAGGGTGGTCACACCCTGTGGAGAGGGCTACCGTAGCCGACGACGGCACAGGTGGCGGCCTGCGACTTGCCTTGCGGGATGCGGCGCCGCTTTGGATGCAGAGGCAGCCCCATCGTCCCGTGGCGGCGCTGCTGCCCCCTATAGGTGACGGTCTCATGCGTATACTTATGGCTCCGCGTGGCACCGGGGCCATCGCCGAAGCGCTCTATATACCGCGGCCCGAGTTGCTGAATCCCGCGATGGACAACGCCTCGCTGGAGAATCTCTCGCCTGACCTTGTGCCGGCGCTTGTAGAGCGTCTTGTGACAATAATCCAATCAACGTGACAAAACTATGCTTGACAGAATAAATGCGGCTTATGAGTCGCTGGCATCCTTTCGCGAGATGCGGCGTCGCGCCAAGCGCTATGCTTACGGACGCCAGTGGGAGGACTATATTACGGTGGACGGCGTGACCATGCGGGAGGCGGACTATATAAGTGCGCAGGGCTCGGTGCCGTTGAAAAACAATCTCATACGCCGCCTTGTGCGCAGTGTGCTCGGCGTATTTCGCAACAGTTACAGTTTTCCCTCCCCTGCCGCTCTGGGGCTGGATCCGGAGAAAGAGTCCGACCGTGTGAGATATGACCGTCTGCGCGAGATGGCCTCCGCCAATCGTCTTGACGGTCTGTATGCGCGCACGATGGAGGAATTTCTTATCTCCGGGATGGCGATACACCGCAAGACTCCCTGGTCAGGGCTGCCGGATTGCGGAGGGAGAGTTTCCGGATTTGCCCGTACTGATTTTGTGGCTCCTGACGCCTTCTTCATAGACCCCGGTGCGCGGGATTTTCGCGGCTGGGACGCGACGCTTGTCGGTGAGATACATGATGTGGACTTCGCCACTCTCTGCAGTCTGGTGGCCTCCGGTCAGGAGGATGTGGAGCGGCTCGCGGGGATATATCACGAGGCGGCATCGCGCGATTCGCAGGCTGTCCGCGCGGGAGATTTCGGACTTCCTCCCGGAGCGGAGCGGCATCTGCTGTCACCGTCGGCGCCGGGGATGTGTCGTGTGTTTGAAGTGTGGACGCTCGACTGCTGCGAGCGTTACCGTATCCACGACCGTGACAAGGGGGTGATATATAAGATGGAGGCAGCTGACTATCGGCGTCTCTCCGCAAAGGAGCGCAAGCGTCTCGGCGGGATATGGTGTTGCGACAAAGTGTGGAGATACAGTTTTGTGGCGCCTACCGGCGAGACGATAGCCGAGGGGGAGTCTCCCTTCCCCGACGGTGGTCATCCTTATATATGGAAGGCTTATCCCTTTATTGATGGCGAGATCCACAGTTTCGTGGATGATGTCATAGACCAGCAGCGCTTTACCAACCGCCTGATAACCCTTTATGACTGGGTGCTTCGATCCTCGGCCAAAGGTGTGCTTCTCTTTCCGCAGGAGGCGGTGCCTTTAGGGGCGGATATGGAGCAGGTGGTGGATGAATGGAGCAAGTTTAACGGTGTGATAATGTATCGCTCCAAGGGCACCACGGCGGTGCCGCAGCAGGTGAGCGGCGGGTCAGCGCATTCCGGCATCACAGAGCTGCTGAATATTCAGCTGAAGATGTTTGAGGATGTGAGCGGCGTCAACTCGGCTCTTCAGGGTAAACTTGAGAGTACACAGACGAGCGGCACGCTTTTCAACTCCCAGATGCGGCAGTCGATGGTGAGTCTGGCGGACCTTCTGGAGACTTTCAACGAATTTATCCTTGACTGCACGCGCCGCGATCTGGCGCTGATATAATACTCCTAATACTCCTAATACTCCTAATACTCCTGATACAGGTCTCCGGTCCTTATATCAGGAAGGTCATTTCCTTGAAGTAATAGCGGCGAGTGTCGTCAGAGTCGGTCGCGAGGGTGATTACACCGTCGGGAGCCACATCGATGATACGCGCCGTTATCTCTTCCTGACGGAGATTGTCTCTGAACCGATAGAAATTGCCGTCGGCGCGGTAAAGCCGCCACATATATGCGTTATGCAAGTCTGCGCGGCCCTCTTCGTCATCAAGCTGCTTCAATCGCCCGGCCAGTTTCTCCTGAAGCATGAATACGACCTCCTGAATATCGGTGATGTAGCCTGTAAGCTGTATGACCGAAACCGGATTGGGAGCGTCGCTGAGAAATTTCTCCTGATTGAGGTTGATGCCGGCGCTGAGCACGGATTGAGAGATACTGTCGCCGGTGACGGAGTGCTGTATGAGTATGCCGCAGATTTTTCTGTCGCCGACGTAGATGTCGTTGGGCCACTTGACGGTACAGTAGAGTTCATCGCTGTCGAGGTCCATACGGTATGCCACGATATCGAGGTATTCGTCAAGCACGTCGGCTATTGCGAGTGCGAAAGCCTCCGAGATGGCAAACTGTGAGGCTGGTTTCACCGGCGGCTCCGGGAGTATCATCGAGAAAGTGAGATTGTCGCCGGGGGCGGCCTCCCAGGTATTGCCCCGCTGTCCGCGTCCCGCGGTCTGCTCCCGGGCGATGACCAACGTCAGCGGGGGCCACTCCTGCGGGTGCTCGGTGAGGGCGGTATGTGTGGAAGGGAGGGATGATACCCATTTGGCAGAGATGTTCATATAGGCAGGACCAAAGTGGTAGTGGAGGTGGTGAAGTCAGTCGTGGATGGAGAGTTGTCGAAGTCCGTCGGGCAATTCGCGGATAGCGACTTTCAGGGTGTCTCCGGGGAGGAGGGGATCTATGATTTCCGGCCATTCCACGAGGCAGAGCGCGCCCGACTCGAAATATTCTTCCGCGCCGAAGTCCATGGCTTCCTCGATGGTCTCGAGCCGATAGCAGTCAAAATGGTATATCAGCTGTCCATCCCTTTCGGAGCGATATTCATTGACAATAGAGAAGGTGGGTGATGATACGGCATCCTCCTCCACACCGAGTTGGCGGCATATCTCCGCTATCAGTGTTGTCTTGCCGGCACCCATCGGTGCATCGAAAGCGACTACCTGCGGTGACATGATGTCATCGCCGCAGCGTCGGTCAATCTCCTTTATCAGCATCTCGGCGGCATCTCCGAGATGCTCCAGGTCATAGGTGTATTCCATCTTTGAGTTGATGAGTAGATGAGTAGATGAGTAGATGAGTCAGTTTTCAGGTTGAGTGCGCGCGGGGATGGTCGGATGCGGTATCCCCGGCGGGAGTATCTTTGCGGGATTGGCCGTGTCGACTCTTGTGATGACAATGCGCGACTCTCCGCGCCATGGCATAGCCACCCGGTAGCGGCTGTATTCCACCCGCGCCGGCAGATTGGCGAGCATGAGTCTGCGCAGTTCGGCGGCGAGATGGTCGTCGGCCACGCTGAATACGAAGTCCCCCTCATACGGCTTCACGGTGTCTGTGATGGACTTATAAGGCAGGAGAGTGCCCTCGAAAGTCTTGAAAATCTCTCCGCGATGGTCTATCTGTTCGACATAGCCGTACTGTATGGCTCCGTCGCTGTAAGTAGTGAAGATCCGTATATAGAGAGCCCAAATCAGCCCGATGGCCACTCCTGCGGCGATCACCCATGGTATCCAGCGCTTCATATTGCGCGGTTTCAGATGTTCAAACTCATCCTCCGGCTCTTCCCAGTATTGCGGGTCATCCGGGGTGAGCACCGGTTTCTTAGGCTTCTCCTCTTCCGGTTTTTTATCCGGTTTGACATCCACAAAGTCATCCATATCTTCCGAAGGATGCTCGTAGTCTGTATATTTCGGTTTGATAATCATGTCGGTCAATATTTATGGAGCGAAATTATAGATATGTCGCATCAATGCTGCCTCTTGCGTGTGGCGGCGATCCAGATAAAGGTAAAAATGCCGAGCAGTATGAGCATAATGGTCTGTCCGGACCATTGTATCACGGAGAAGGCGGTACCCTGTGCGTCGGTGATGCCGTAGACTGCGAGTCCGAACATCACGGCGATGTTCCAGGGTCCGAGTCCGCCGTTGGAGGGGATTGCCATGCCGATGGCGCTGAGTACGAATGCCACAAGGCAGGGTTGCAGTCCGAATGCGAGTTCCGGCCGGGTGCATAGCTCTGTAGTGAAAGGGAATGCAAAGAAGGCTACATAGAGTTGAAAATAGTAGCATCCCCATATCAGAAGCGTGAAGAGGAGAAATCGCGCTCTGTGAGGCATTCTGGCGATGTCGGCGAATCCTTGCCATAGCTGCCGTCCCCATTCGGCGCCTTTGCGCACGGGACGGGTATTGCGGGTGAGCCAAAGTGTCAGCGACACGGCGGCCAGCGCGGCCGCGATTACGACCCAGACGAGCGGCGAGGAGAGTGTGGCGACTATATCGCGTCCTATACTGTATTTGTCCATAAAGGATTCTATGGCGTCGCGGGCCGTGAGGAGAGTCAGTAGAAACAGCATACCTACGGAGAGAGTGTCGGCAAGGCGTTCGGCAAGCATCGAACCGAAGACGGTGGTGAAGGGGGCGCGTTGGCGTTGCGCCACAAATGTGCAGCGCCACACCTCGCCGAGACGCGGGAAAATCAGATTCAGAGCGTAGCATCCGAATACGGATGAGGTAAGCTCCATGAGAGAAGCCTTTATGCCGAGACTGTGGAGCTGCAGCTGCCAGCGCATGGCCCGCACTATATGCGAGATTACTGAAATCAGCATGGCCGCAAGTATCCAGCGGTAGTCGCATCCCTGACGGATGATTGCGATCATGTCGGCAAAATTCACCTTCTTGAAGAGCCACCACACGAGCAGTACCGTGAGAGCGGCAGGAAGAAGGATTCTCAGCAGATTTTTGAGAAAAGTCGCCGGCAATCTGTTGTTATTATTGGAGTTTTGCTCTTTTGCTTCCATTTTTGCAGATAAGGAATCGTAAAATTACATAATTCTGATGATTTTACCAATAGTCTGCTTCACAGATGTCCGGTGGCGGAGTCATGTCAGTTGTGATTAGTGGGGTCTTATGATGCAGGCATGAAGTTTGCGTATGCCGTGACATTTTTCTAATTTTGCAATAATCTGTGAGTAGGGAGAAGTGTATATATAATGAGGAGGGGAGAAGTGTAAACTTATAATATGAGTGAAAATATATTGTCGGGAAAAATATCTCTCAGGGCGTTTTCTGTCAAAGCGCTGTTGTTGATTAGTCTACTTGCCGGCGGCATCACAGCCTCCGCCGAATCTTATGATGACAATCCCAAGCGGGAATTTCGTGGCGCATGGCTGCATGTCATCGGCCAGAGCCAGTATCAGAACAAGACCACCAAGCAGGCCAAGGCGTATATCTCCGACCAGCTGGACAAATTGCAGGCTGCGGGCTGCAATGCCGTGATATTTCAGGTACGTCCTACGGCGGACGCCATGTATGTCAGCGAGCTGGAGCCCTGGAGCGCATGGCTCACCGGCAAGCGCGGCAAGGCTCCCGATCCCCTTTGGGATCCGATGCTTTATACTCTTGAAGAGGCTCATCGCCGCGGTATGGAATTTCATGCATGGCTCAATCCATATCGTGTCACATCCAGCTCCAAGGAGGTGCTCCCCTCAGGCCATGATATCTATAAGCATCCCGAAAGATATGTGAAATTCAACGGTCAGACCTTCTTCAATCCGGCCTATCAGGAAAACCGCGACTTCATCTGCAGCGTGGTGGAGGATATAGTGAGGCGTTATGACGTCGACGCCATACATATCGACGATTATTTCTATCCCTATCCGGCCAACGGCAAGCGATTTAACGATGACGGAGCCTCTTATGCACGCTTCGGCGACGGTATGGAGCGCAACGCCTGGCGCCGACACAATGTCGACCTGCTCATCGAGCAGCTGTATGCCACGATACATGATGCAAAGCCCTGGGTGCGCTTCGGCGTCTCCCCCTTCGGTATATGG
>CAYSJG010000046.1:0-3820 GCA_964431295.1 uncultured Sangeribacter sp.
GCCGTCGAGGGTGAGCTCGGGGATGTCATCGGCGATGCGTGCCACTTTCTCTCGGCGGATATTTACCATGACCTCATGGTTGTGACCGTCGGTGGAGATAGCTCCGGTGCGGATATCCTTCTCCAGTCCGCCTACGCGGTGAGCGGCTCCTTCAGTGCCGGGGATGGCCCAGAATCTCACATTGTTTTCATCACGGTCATAGGGACGCCAGCCGGCAGCTATGCGCTCTGAGCTGACCAGATGCGGATGAATCTCGGGATATTCACCGGCCTCGGGGATGCGCCATGCGGAGCTGCCGTTGGCGATAAAGGCGTCAGTAAGCAGGATGACGGGAGTCATGTGCTCCACGGCGATACGCGCGGCCTCAAAGGCCATGTGGAAACAGTCTGTGGGACTGGTGGCGGCCACTACGCAGAGGGGCGACTCGCCGTTGCGGCCGTAGAGAGCCTGCATAAGGTCGGTCTGCTCTGTCTTGGTGGGGAGACCGGTGGAGGGTCCACCGCGCTGTACGTCGATGACCACGAGGGGAAGCTCTGCCATGACTGCGAGTCCGATACCTTCGCTCTTGAGCGCGAGGCCGGGACCTGAAGTGGACGTGACGGCGAGATTGCCCGCATAGGAAGCACCTATGGCAGAACATACGCCGGCGATTTCATCCTCCATCTGACAGGCCTTGACACCAAGATCCTTGCGCTTGGCAAGCTCATGGAGGATATCTGTGGCGGGAGTGATGGGATAGCTGCCGAGGAAGAGGGGAAGTCCGCTCTTCTCGGAAGCGAGGATGAGGCCCCAGGCTGTGGCTGTATTGCCGTTGACATCTGTATATGTGCCGGGTTTGGTCGACTCTGTCTCTATGCGGTAAGTGGACATGGAGGAGTGAGTGTTATGACCATAATCCCAACCGGCGCGGATCACTTTGGCGTTGGCCTCGTATACCGCGGGCTTCTTCGCGAATTTAGCTTCAAGCTTGCGGAGCACGCTGTCCACGGGCGAGTCAAACAGCCAGCAGATGAGTCCCAAAGCAAGCATATTCTTACACTTGAGAATTGCCTTGGGATCCATGCCGCTGTCCTCGAGCGTATGCTTGAGAAGAGTGGTCATGGGCACAAGCATGATGCGGTCCGGGTTGATACCGAGTTCCTTCACGGGATCATCCGTGGCATACTGTGCCTTACGGAGATCGGCGGGACGGAAAGTATCCACGTCGCAGATGATGATACCGCCGGGCTTCAGAAATTTGAGATTTGTCTTGAGAGCCGCAGGATTCATTGCTACAAGCACATCGGCCTCATCGCCGGGAGTATGCACTCCGCGACCGATATTGACCTGGAATCCGGACACGCCGCTCAGCGACCCCTGCGGGGCACGGATTTCGGCCGGATAGTCCGGAAATGTGCTGATCTGGCTACCTTCTCCGGCGCTTACATTGGAGAAGATATTGCCGGCAAGCTGCATTCCATCGCCGCTGTCGCCCGAGAAACGGACCACAACGCGCTCTAAGGTTTTCACTTTGGGGCAAGTCGTCATGTTTTTAGGTTTTTGAGGCCACGCCTGCGCGTGACCATGGATGATTTAAGGCGTTTTATATATTTGCCACAAATTTACGCATTAAAGTCGGATAAAAAGACTATCTGACCAAAAATTTTTCAGCTTTTTCGCCACAGACACGAATATATATCCCTTTAGAGGCATTTTGGATAGAAATTTTGCGTCCCTGAAGGTCATACCATTCAGCTGTCGCGTCGGCGTCGGAGACAGTCGGTGATGTCACAGTGCTCCCTCCCTCGACAAGCCGATAGAGCGCCACCTTCTCCTGGTTGGAAGTATAGTTGAGGAAGCGGGGACTGGTCTTGTTGTACTGGAGAGTGCCCAACTGATCGCCGAAATCGATATTGGCCTCACCGGCGGGATAGAAACTTACGGAGCATTCCGTGCCGGCATCGGCTATTGTCATCTGGCGTGCTGCCGAAGTGGCGAGAGATCCCACGGGCTTGAGCGTGATGTCGCTTACGCTCAGATACCAGCGGGTGCCTCCGGCGGGAAGCAGCTGCACCAGCGCCGCATCTTCGGGCAGGATAGTGATCTGATCATCTTCCGGGGTGACAGTACCTCCGGCATTTATGAATGAGCTGCTGCTCGTCTTGCCGGCCGTGCAGCTCATGACACGCGGAGTGACGCTTCCGGTGATGATGTATATCCCCTCTTCGGACAGGTCGGCGGTATTTCTCACCCGTTTCCATACGGCATGCATATAATCGGCCTCGCCGGGATTGCGCGCGATAAGATTGAGGGTAGCCACGGAGCTGTCGTAGTCGCGGCCCTGATATCTGGTGCGCGCGAATGCCTTCACGCAAAGTGTGGCGCCGCTCTGCTGAGCCGCCCCTATCTCCACAGAGCCGTCATACAGCTGATAGTCATCTCCGGAGGTGAGTGTATAATATATCTCGCAGTCCGGAGCAGTCATCTCGAGAGTGAACGCCTCCCACCAGCGTCCCGAGTAGGTATTGACACCGACGAGGTCATAAGCCGCTCCGGCGCAGCTGAACACGGGAGCGTCCGGGCGGTTGGGCGCATACACAGGCTCGGTGTATGCGTAAGGGACCGACTTCTTGTCGCCCCACACATACTCTTCGAGCCCCGGGAGCATCACGTAAGGATTGGTATTGCCCTGCGCTGCTTCCACTGCGAGAGCTCTCTGCCGCTCGTTTTCATCCACGGGGTCATCTGCCGACCATTGCAGCAGCATGTCGACGGCCCAGGGTTTGAGCGTGGGATACGATGTGAGGTCATACATGTACGCCGGAGCAGTCTGCCATGCTATGTCATCGTAGAGGGTAAAGATATAGAAATAGGCTCTTGCGAAGTCGCCCTTATATTCATCCGCCGGTTCAAACACAGTCGGGGAGCCTCCGCCGGTGGCGGCCGTGGGGGCGCCGATGTTGGTCAGTCCGTTGCTCCAGGAGGGGGTGCCGGAGATTTCACCGAGCGGATTGTTGTTTTTGCGGTTGTTGGCGTCGGCGTCCGAAGGATTCAGATGATACAGATCCTTGTAGGCGTCATTTTTCTCGCCTCCCCACCAGCTGTTGGCCACAGAGTGCTCGATATTCATGCCGCCGTGACCGGAGGCCACATACACAAGATTGTTGGAGTACATGTCGCGCCATGCATCCCTGCCCTGTATAGTGACGACATCCGTGGTGAGGAAGGCATCCCAGGTCTTGTCACCGTAGCTTACGGTGACGAGATCGCGCTCGGAGAGATTCTTGACCGCTGTCTTTAGAGCGGCTCCGCATTTGCCGTTGAGCGAGCTGTAGTCTGCTGCGCTGAGCGAGGAGACGGTTCCTGCAAAGGCTGCCGAGAGAAGGAGGAGGGAAAGACTCCTGCCGGCTTTCTGTATATTCATATCAGGATGATTATTTAATTATTTTCTCGCACTTTCCGCCACTTACCACCACATAGAGTCCACGCGGCAGAGAATCGATGACGCTGCGTTCCCCTTTGGCCATTTTGACACCTTGCAGATTGAAGACTGTCACCGTGGAGTCGTCGGCGATCTCTGCAGGCGATATTATGGTACTTGTGTCCTTATGCAGCCGCAGCATCATCAGGGAGTCGGCCCAGTCGCCGCTGCTCGTATATGTTGTGAAACGGGGGCTGCTTGAATTATAGAGAAGCTTGCCGGATGTGCCGAAATCTACCGTGGTCAGGCCATCGGCGACTGAGAGTGTCACATAGGCATCGGTCGGGGAGGTGCTCAGACAGCAGTTCTTGGTTTCCGAGCTGACGAGATATCCTTTGAAGGTATCGTATCGGGCGTCAT